>CAZCBU010000147.1:0-7481 GCA_964496995.1 uncultured Sulfurovum sp. | reverse complement strand
TACAGTCTTGCACTGGATTTTAAGATAGAAAAAGGTCTCTTTGAACTGCTGGATAAATTAGACAAAATCGTGGTTAAACATAAGGGTAGGATTTACCTTACTAAAGATGTACGAGTCAGTAAAGAGACTTTTGAAAAAGGTTATCCTCTCATAGAGACCTTCAGACAATACCGAAAAGAACATAAGATGGACACGAAGTTCCAATCACACCAATCAAAAAGAGTAGGAATATAATATGAGTTATGTATTAATCGTTGGAGCCAAGAGCGATATTGCTAAAGCAACGGCAAGAGAGTATGCAAAAAATGGGTATGACCTTTACCTCGCAGCAAGGAATGTAGAAGAACTTAAAGCGTTTGCACAAGATGTCATCACCAGAACACAAAAAGATGTACAACTGGTAGAACTTGACATCTTAGACTATGAAAGTCATCAGGCTTTCTATGACAACTTGAAAGAAAAACCTCTTGGTGTTATCTCTGCGGTAGGCTATCTGGGAGACCAGACCAAAGCCCAAAGTGACTTTACAGAAGCCAAACGCATCATCGATACCAACTATACGGGAGTGGTAAGTCTTTTTAACATTATTGCCAATGACTTTGAGCAAAGACGCAGCGGTTTCATGGTGGGTATCAGCTCTGTTGCTGGAGATCGTGGTCGTAAGAGTAACTACATTTACGGTTCTGCCAAAGCGGCACTAACTGCTTATCTCTCTGGTCTTAGAAACAGACTTTATGAATCACAGGTACATGTGATGACGGTAAAGCCTGGGTTCGTGGCGACAAAGATGACGGAAGATATGGATCTGCCTGAGAAATTGACTGCTCTACCTGAGGAGGTGGCGAGAGATATTTTCAGTGCCCAGCAAAAAGGTAAAGGTGTGCTTTATACCAAGTGGATGTGGAGGTGGGTAATGTTGATTATCCGTAATATTCCAGAATTTCAGTTTAAGAAAATGAGCATTTGATTAAAAGGCGAAAAATGGTTCAACTAAATACAAGGAATGTAAGTCTTCTTTCTCTGTTTTTTTTGCTGTTGCTCTTTTTAAGACGGGGTATGCAGCTGCTTTATCCACAAATATGGAATGAAGATGGTCCTTTTAATATGGTATCGTTCATACAGCATGGATGGGCCAATCTGCTTGAGCCTACACAGGGATATCTGGTGCTGATACCAAAATTGATCACAGATATATCTATGAGTATTTCGTTTATTTATTATCCGGAGATCAGTACGTATTTGACATGGTTCTTTACCATAGTGCTTGCCTTATTGGTAGTATATGCACCAACAAAATTAAGGTATCCTTTTCTTGCAGCAACGGCCATTTTCCTAATTCCTACAAATGCAGAGGCATTCGGTCTGCCTCTTTTTACATTGTGGTTTAGTGCTATTCTTCTGTTTCTGGTTGCTCTTTGGGAGCAGGGAAACAGACAGGTATTAAAAAATATCTTACTTATTTTTGGAGGATTGTCTTCACCTACCATAGTAATTATTATACCAGTTCAACTGTTTCGTATGATTGTTTTGCCAAGAAAAAAAGAGGAGTTGATCACTTTGGGGTTAAGTATCGTTATCTCGATAATACAGCTAAGCTTCGTTATGACACGGGGTGTCAGGGATGTATTGCATATCGACCTCTCCTTTATAGAGAGTATTGTACATAAGTTCTTTGGATACTACTACCTGGGGGCATTCAATGTTGGTACTGTTTTGCTTTGGCTTGGAGGTCTGTATCTGATTTTACTTATTTTCAGCTATTTTATCCGAAACAGAAGAGATGTGTATTTCCTTATTTTGGTGTATCTGCTTCTTGCTTCCATTGCTTTGTCCGCAGCGAGAATGAACCCTGCAACCTTGACACCGATTTTTGGAGGAGGTGCACGCTATTTCTTTCTTCCGTACACATTGCTTTCGTGGACATTGATCTATATGATGGCAAAGAGCAAATGGTATGAAGTTGCTGTTTTACCCGTATTAATATTGGCTATTTTGACTGCTTTTCAGGGGTTTTGTCGAACACATGTCGATCTGCAGTGGAGAAAGCATATCGATCTGTGCCAAAAAGCTAAAGGGCGTTATCCTATCCCTATTCAAAATGATGGCAAAGCAGATTATGCATGGCAGTTGGTGCTGGATGCAAAAATATGCAAAAAGTATATCGAAAATGACATATTCACACTTCCTGAAAGACGAGACCGGTAATGCAGAGAACAGATTTGAAAAACCTTTTACGGCCAGTAGTTATATTTGTCTCAGCAATATATGTTTTTTTGCTTTTATCAATGGTTGTATCACACTATTTGGAACTAATAACAATCAGTGGTACCAATATTTATGAAGTGATACCACAATATAACTGGAAGTATTGGTTTGAGGGGGAAGTATATGCCACAACTTATTTTTCAGAATTTTTACAATTTATAGATATACATTATTTGCATAGTCGTGGTATTGTACCCATTATTGTCAATATCGGTTTTATCGTTGCTACAGCATATCTTGTGATGAAAATAATATATGAGCTGTTTGATACAGAGCACAGTTTTACTAAACTGATATTGGTTTTGATGAGTATTGTATTGCTTTTTTCATCTATTCAGGACAGTTCAATTGTATGGAGATTCGATCAGCAGTTGGGAGCAGCATATTTTTTACCTCTGTTTGCTTATTATATATTACTAAGGTTTTCGAGTAACGAAAGGGAAGAAGTTTTTTATCTTTTGTTGCTTAGTGCGGTTTTAATTGTTTTTACAACACCCTATAATATTTCAGCATTGATCGTACTGTTTTTACTGGGACTTTGTATCAATGCCAGTAGATTAAAAAAGTTTCTTTTGATTTTACCGTTGCTTTTAGCTTTCTTACTAGAGTACCGTGAGATATACAATAAGCAGATAATCTTGGAACTGTTTGGCAGTATGAAGGCAGTTGGAGGTAGCCTGCATTACCTGTTGACTTATCTTGGCAGCCCATTTGTATATATCAGTTTTGAACCATGTTGTGCCACATCATCGGTAGTTGCCGGTGTATTTATGATAGGTACCTTTGTTTACTTTATATATCTTTGGTGTACCAAAAGGGTAACGGAGTCGTCATATGCGGTGATTTTAGCTTTTTTGGCTTTCTATATTTTGACAGCTTTAAGTAGTCTGAATACTGCTAAAAATATACATATTGCAGTATTTAAAAATAGTTTTATGACCCCTTCTTTAATAGCATGGTCATTGGTTGTTATCCTCTATATCCATTTTTTTCGTAGGAAGCTTACTGTTAAAAGAAGGCTTATGGTAGGAGTATTGACTCTGATAACAGTTCTATATGGATATCAGATTAAAACATATATCGAGTACAGACAGGATAATGTCAAATCAAAATTGGCAATAGCAGCAATTCAGCTTGGTATAGATGATCAGTATTTTTTAAAAGAGATAAACCGTTTAGTGTATGTCATGAGGTATCTTCCCCAACACAAAACGGATCAAAAAATGTCTATTTTTACAGTAAATGATATCAGGATGAAAATCTTACAGCATCAAAAAAGATTTTTAGAGAAGATGACACCATTTAAGTTACAAGATGAGATGAAAGCGTTTGTACCCTCCACCACATTGAAAACAGATCGGGTTATGCGCGGTGCTTTGGATAAGATTACATACATTGATAACAAAAGCCGTATAGTTCGCTTGACAGGGTGGATATATAATATAGATAAGAAAGAGGTTCCTGACTGGCTTATTGTAATAAATGCACAAAAGCAAATTATAGGTTATATTATAACAGGACTACCAAGAAAGGATGTTGCACAAATATATGGTGGAAATGCATTAAGAAGTGGTTTTGTTGGATATATGAAGTCTCCAAAGATACCTACTGAAGTGCTTATTGTGGATGATATAGAAAAGAGTGTGGTGCGGGCAATGTATAAAACGAGCTCTTTATAAATAAGATTTTCTTTTTTGAACACTATTTTCATAAGAAGTTTGTTATACTTTATTAAACTAATAGAAGTGGGAGTTATAAATCATGCAAGAGGGTGAGATGTCAAATCCGTTCACACGTAGTCAAGTTGTGTTGGTACTTTTTTATGTTTCTGTATTTTTAATGGTGTTTTTTTTGACGTCACACCAGTTATCAGGTAATCATTATCAAAGCGATTTGCGAAGTCATATTTTTTTCGTAGAAAAAATATTTAATGGAGAGGTTTATATCCCGCATCCTCTTTGGCATTTGAGCGTACACTACATGAAATATATCACCTTGAGTGAAAAGTGTGCCGCATCTCTTGTCAGTACAGGGTTTGTCGTATTATGGGTATATATAGTACAGAATGTTTATACCTTTCTGGCAGGAAAAGAACGGAATACAATCTACACATTTTTATTTTTATCAATTATTTTTGTAATTGGTCCAGCCTACATTCCCTCTTTTTCCAAATATATTATAACAGGTACTGGAAGTCCAAATATCTGGCACAATATTACTCTTTTTGCCGTAAAACCGTTTGCTCTTCTGGCACTTTTCTTTACGGTATTGGGGTTGGAGAAGCAGAAGTTTTCCTGCTATGCCGTCGGTTTTGTCAGTCTGCTTGTCTCCATCTTCGCAAAACCCAGTTTCGTGATCGCATTTTTACCTGCCCTTGCTCTTTTTATACTGGTTAAGAAAATTTATTCAAAAGAGAACCTTGTATATTTTATGATACTCTCTTTAATGTCAGTTGGTGTACTGGGATATCAGTTTACTCATACTTATGGAGGTGAAGGAAATGGTGCCATTATTATAGATGTATTAGGTGTATGGTCCCGCTACACTCCTAATGTATTGGTATCAATTATATTGGCGTTGATGTTTCCTTTGGTGTATTTTGTAACTAATATAAAGCATGTATTGCGTAATAATTATATTATATTGACATGGTTTATAACTTTTATATCAATTGTTTATGCAGCAGTCTTTGCAGAATCGGGACCACGCTATAATCATGGTAACTTTTTCTGGTCATATATGATCTCGCTATCTCTTTTGTATGTATTTACGATAGCAGATTATTTCAAGTATTATGGGAGTATCAATAGGGTTGTTAAAATAGGTTTAAATCTTATTCTTGTCTGGCAGGTGCTGGTGGGGCTTTACTGTTTCGTAAGAGTGATGCAGGGATACGACGCCTCCGGACTTTTCGAGATACCTGCATTTTTCTAGTTTTGTGATACTGGTGTATATTTTGGGTTCGATGACCTGTCTGTCTGCATCGGTAGACGATAGTGAGGAGGATTTGCGGTACAGGCCGACAAGAAGCTTTCATAAACACTGCGTAATATTTTGCCGATTATGAGGTGGTATTTGTGTGAGATTTAGAAAGGTAAACCAAATTTTTCACCCATTTTTTACAAGATTAAGATTAAAAAATATAAATGCATGATATACTTATGAGTGACGGCATTGGAAAATGCATGATAATATTTATGGACGAGGAGAAAAACATGAAAAAAACAGTTGCAATTATGTTGGCAGGTATGGCATTAGGCAGTGCAGTGTATGCAGAGTCAGCACCGGGCGATAAAAAGTTT
The DNA here is from genome assembly GCA_964496995.1 of uncultured Sulfurovum sp. Lineage (GTDB taxonomy): Bacteria > Campylobacterota > Campylobacteria > Campylobacterales > Sulfurovaceae > Sulfurovum. The sequence goes on along the minus strand of CAZCBU010000147.1, from coordinate 1,914 downwards.
ATCGGTCTTGAGGTTGGAGCGGGAGCAGTGCAGGGCGATAAGATGTATGCCTCCAATTATGATGGTGATGAGATTGAGTACGGTATCCGTCTCGGTGCACAGACAGATGAGTGGAGAACGATGTTCGTCTTTGATTACTTCGACAGTTCGGATGATGATCAGAATGTCGAAAAGGGACTTTTGACGGTCGACTACTTTATCAATAGCGGTGCTACGGAGATGCGTATCAAACCGTTCGTCGGTGTCAATATCGGATATGCCAATTACGAGAGTACAGGTGTCGATGATTCCGGATTCCTTTATGGTGGACAGGCGGGTGTCGTCATAGGCGTTGCGCCGGAGATCGATCTGGATCTTAGCTACAGATATTCACTCAGTGAAATGGATGTCATGGATCATGCGAGCAGCTTTACATTCGGTTTCAATTACCTGTTTTAGCCAACTGAGAGAAGAAGGATAATTTTGATGAATAAGACAACACTATGGACTTCCTTTCTGCTTGCATCGGCGATTGCGATAACAGGATGTGGAAGTAATGACAAAGCAGACGCGGGAACTGTTGTGGGAGCAAAAAGTATTGTTCTCTCGCTGGATCAGTTTCCGGTAGCATCGGAAGATACGGGAAGAGGAACCTATATTGCACGATATGCCGTGCATGCTGTGGATGCAAACGGTAAGCCGCAGTCCAGACTCCCGATCGAAGTGGCACTTGTCAATAAACAGAATCCGACAGGCTACTCCGGAGCGATCCATAAGACGGAGCCTGTTACATTTACGGCGGACTATGTAAATTTTGCGGCGGCAGGTGTCAAGCCGGGAGATACACTGATCATCATTCCGACCACTCACAGTCGTGAGGAGTTGAGCTATGTGGGCAACTGGAAGATAACAGAGGTCACCAGTGGTCTTACATTGGGGTTGGATACCGTATACAATCTGGTTAATGCCGGACTCCTTACCTATGTTGTAGGGAGCGAAAGAAGTGTCGAAGGCTACCTTGCGCATGTGCAGCGTCCGGACGACAGCAATGTTTCAAGGAAGGTTCCCGAGGTAGAGAAGGGGCTCTCTTTCTTTGATGTCGTTTTCGACAAAACACTTGTGGATTCCGGACGGTGTGTATGGGTAGGTGTGCATCTTGCAGGAAACCGTACCGGTACAGCACAATGTGTTTACCCGCTCGTGCCGAAACCTGTCGATCCGGAGGATACCAACACCACATCTTCTTGTAGCGGAAGCAGTTGTCCTTCGGGGAGCTCAACGTGTAGCGGAAGCTCTTGTCCAAGTAGTACAAAGTAGACAGAGATCGTTATGCGGGATAGGGGCGGAGAGGTGTCTCTCCCCCCGATCTATCCATTATCGATTGCGTGCTTATGCCGCTCTCCCCTAAACCGTGAATTTAAAGAATCCCATCCGGGATACGGGAATTTACCCTCTTCTTACACCATTTCCACTATAATTCCATAACGAAACCACCACAATTAGGTATAGATTGATGATTGATCTCAAATATATTCAGAACTATTTTGAAGAAGCGGCGGCAAAGCTGCAGAAAAAAGATGTCGATACGCAGACACTTGAAACACTCAAGAAGCTTTTTACACAGCTCAAAGAGGCCAATGCCGCACTCGAAGCGGCCAAGGCGGAGCAGAACAGTATGTCCAAGCTTTTTGGGCAGTATAAGCGTGAGGGGAAGGATATCTCTGAGCTCAAAGCCAAGGTCGATGCAAACAAAGAGGCGATGGTACCGCTTCAGGAGAGAGCCAGAGAGGCGGAGGCGGCACTCTATGATGTGGCACTTGCCATCCCGAATTTTCCTGATGACTCCGTACCTGAAGGAGCCGATGAGGAGGAGAATGTCGAACTTCGTAAAGTGCTGGAGCCCAGAGCATTTGACTTTGAACCGCTGGAGCACTG
>CAZCBU010000146.1:0-4847 GCA_964496995.1 uncultured Sulfurovum sp. | reverse complement strand
GATGTAAACACCTGTCCACTCTGCACAACTCATCATCCCTTTAGCAAACTGGATCGATGGGAACTGAGGGTTTCTCCACTCAGGTCCACCGTTCGCCGGACACTCGATGAAGTGAATACGGCTGACGCTCGGATAACGTTTCAGCTGATTCATTGTCAATACCAGCGTCTTCTCAACCAGACCATGGATCATCAGTCTGTGTTCATTCGGATCGATCTCAGCCGTACCACCATGGCTACGGCTGAAGAAAGGACCGTTTGGCGTGATGATCCCATTCATATCCTGAATCGGACACATTGCGATCGAAGCATACCAGTTTCCTGAAGAGAGGAGCTTGGTATTTCTTCTTGTCACATTGTGTTCGTATGGAGAGGGCTGTCCATACAGATTGTAGGTGACAGGTTTACCAAAAGTCGTACCCCATGGTTTCTCTTCGAGAATCGCAGGATCACCCTTGAGCCCCTCTTTGTTGTGCTCTGAAGCATCTATCTTCACCGGCGCCATTACACTGGCTGCCGCCATAGCGCTGACTGAAAATGCCGCTGACTTTTTGAAAAAGTCTCTTCTGCCTGACTGAACTGTTTCAGTATCAGAAGCTTTACTAATCTTAGTCATATTACCTCCTTATTTTTCTTACGTAGTACTCCTAACCCATCGTTGAGTTGGGACACCGTTGTCCTTGATTGTAGTCGAAATTAAGTTAAAATGTCAAGTATATAAAGAAATATTATCAGTTATTGTAATATATTTGCCATAAATAGACAAATTAATATGTTTTACAATAGTTAATCAAAATAATATTTCACCCTGATCAATCTAATATATGTTCTCAAATAATCAAAAGGTGTCGCAAGTATAATGGAGAAATATTACCTCTCTATTAACCCCTATTATCCAGTTAACCCAAATCTCAAAGTAGAACTCTCTACCTATGTACTATGCACGTATTTAAGGGGGTATGTAAATTGAGTCGTACCCCTAGGTTCGATAATGGTACAGAATCATACATCTCTATTTCGAGACTTGGGGTTAACACTCATCTAATGATATTATGTTAGAATGCATGCAATACACAATGAAGGAAGTACTATATGCAACCTGTAGGAAAACTCCTGTCTCTTTATATCTCGGAAGAAAAGACTTCCAAGACTATAGAAAAAAGATATCTTGATGTAGAAACAGAAGGAATCATTCAGGATAAACATTATGGAAAAGATATAGAGCGTTCTATTCTGATCACATCTATTGATAGCTACTCCTTGCTGGAGGCACACGATATTACTATTCCTCATGGTGCATTGGGAGAGAACCTTCTTATAGACTACAACCCCTACCATCTTCCTGTAGGCACTCAAATTAAAATAGGTGAGGCGATATTGGAGATCACCCAAAACTGCACACTATGCAAACATCTTGCCATACATGACAAGCGCATTCCAAAACTTTTAAAACATGATCGAGGTATCTTTGCGAAAGTAATTCAGTCCGGTACGATCAAAAAAGATGATCTTCTATATCTCTTCTAAACTACAACCTGTTACTGTGATAAAATAAAAGCATCCTGTTTAAAAAGATATGAGGGAAATATGGCGGACTGTACTGTCCGCCGGAGAGGTAAAGTATATATTACTTCGTTATTTTTTCAAGGATATTTTCAAACCTTTTCTGGGCATCAAGCAATACATCTCTTGATTCTTTATCCTGAATATTAAGTGCTGCAAACCATTTGTAAACACTTGGGAAAGCCATATGTATCTCTTTCTCACCCTTTTTAGTATAAAGGTACATTGTACATGGTGCAAGTGCCCCCGCTTCAGGGTGCTTCTGAGATACCGTATAAATAACAGGGATCTTACAGATAGAGTATGCATCAAAGAAATCATATGCATCGATATCATGTTCATCCAGATCATAATTGAGATCAACAAATGCCGGGCTTACAAAACCGTTTGGTGCAAGCTCACCTTCAAATGCCATTTCCAGGTCATCCTTAGCCTCTTCCCAGTCGTCACCTTCAATCTTGAATGTTGCCTCAACGACCAGTTTTCCTTCCGGTTTAGCCATTTCATATGGCATATCGAGAAACTTACCTTTTGGCATAGCTTTCTTCAGTGCCTTTTCAATTTTCTGTCCAAGTGCAACAAGCGCAGGTTCCTCAGCAGGGATACCTGTCATCTGGGCAATTCCTTCCGGGGAGAGAGAGGAGACATTGATCGTTTTATCCCCTTTCATAGTATAAATCGACATACTCAGTGGGGTAAAGAGTGCTACTTTTGGGTATTTGACTGCCAACTTTCTAAATGTCTCTTTATCCCAAAGTACCATCAGGTTATAGACATCATGATAGACAACACCCTTGAAGTCTCTTTTGAAAGGCCCAAGCATATCGTTGTTCGCCTCTATCATGAAGCCCTCTTTTTCAAATGCCTCCTGAATACTTTTAGCCGTTACTTTTTTATCTGCGTTATCCATACTGAATACACGTACATGATTTGTCTCTTTTGCTGTTAATCCTGACACTACCATAAGTGCTATGAGTAAACCTTTGATCAGTTTCATTCTGTTCCTTTTATTTTATTTCAATAAGTAAAGTACTTTTTATACTTTCGAAGACTTATCCAAATTACGAGGAAGTATAAAAAGAAAATGTGTAAAAAATGTGTATATTGCAACATGACACTTACAAAGGGAGAGCTCCCTCTGTAATTTTTTTTTAGAATCTATATCTGATATAAAATCTAAGATCCTGTGCAGCTTCAACAATACTAGGTGCAAATAGTGCGGCACCTGCCATCTCCCCTGCTGTTTTCTGTGCTGTTTCCTGATCCATACCCTGCTGCATCAAAGCACCTGTAACAGCACCGAGGTTATGAGCTCCTGTTTCATCAACCGTACCACCCATTGCTTTAAACGCAGCGGCACCTGATTTGATATCATCAATCTTGTTTGCTGCACCGGAGTAGTTACCGAAGAATCCGTTGCTTCCTGTATAGTCATAGCTGATATCCGTATATCTAACCTGTGCAGAAAGTGCATCTGTCAACTGATAGGTAAAATAGGCTTCCCATGCATCACCACGCGCTGCCAACTTGGATCCGATCATTGTATCTTCTGCATATGTAAATGGTCTCCAGTACTGTGAACCATGGTTGTACTCCAGCCCAAATTTACCATTTTCTGTTACAGGAAGCTGCGTACCGAACCAGTAAGAGGTACCCGTTTCACTCTCAGATGAACCAAGCATAGATGCACCATCGTTTGGATTTGTTTTACTCCATGCAAAAGAACCGAATACTTTGGCATCAGAAAAATATCCATCTTCCGTAATACCATCGATCAAGACAGAAAATGCTGCCCCATCCATATCACCATACTGCTTGAAGGAAGAGGGGGCGATCGTAAGACTTGGGTTCATAGGGTTTGTTCCCCCAATCGTCGGTACCGCATCCATACCCGGAAGATCAAATGCTCTGTACCAGGTAAACTTGGTAATGATTTGCCCATCATTATACGGTTCAAAGATGAATCCTGCCAATGAAATATCATTCAGCTGATCCTCATCATCTGCATATGGTGTGGGAGTTTCAAACAAAGGCTCCGCATTTGTAGACCCCTGTCCCATACAAACTTTGAAGCTCATTCCTGGTACACCCGTGACATTGGATAGATCAAGCTTTGAACTTAAACCATCAAACTCTACATTGATAATGTGTCCAAGTGGCGACTGCGCAGGATCATCATCTCTAAGGTTTGCAAGGAATCCGTTTGTAGAAGGTCTTCTACCGATAGAGAATGTCCATGGCATATTAAGACCAAAAGCACTCTCACCAAGATAGAGCCAGTATGCCTGTCTTACTTTCAATGTATCATCCGTCAATGCTTCATTGGTTGTCCAGTCAAACATTCCCCCCATAGAGAAAGCTCTGTTTCCCGCACCCGGAAGTCCAAAATCCGCTCCAAATGCCTTATTCATAGAAAGCTGCCCTTTAAAGACATTGTTGCTGTCTGGGGCATATGCCATATTCAGCCAAAGTCTCATAGACATCAAGTCATTTTTACTTGCAGAACTTCCATCTGCCATATCATATTTGACACTATCGATCGCTGTTCTGAAGTCAACACCCCATTTAATATTGTCATTTGCTGACTGAGCATTTACTTTACTCATTTTCTTTTTCAGTTTTGCTATCTCTTTTTCAAGTTTTGCAATATCATCTGAAGTTGATGCAAATGCCAAAGTAGTCGCTGCGATAAGGGATAACCCTAAAATTTTCTTCATGTTTTACTCCTTATACTTTATTTCTTTCCAAAACATGTACACCTAGTGTAGGACATAAATCCTAATTCTATACTTAAATTAAAAATATATTAATAGTAATTAAAGTTATTTAATATAATGTTATATAAATCATAATTTTAGATAAGTAAATATTACATTTACTATAAGTAATTCTGTACCTATCCATAAGATCTACAGATATAGCGCAATATACCATCTATTAAATAGATCATTCAAATAGATCAAAGCATCATTTTGATCATAAGAATATATTATTTTATAGGAGCTTAAATCACATTATATATATTGGTTATTGGGTGAAAAGTCAAATAGCCAAGCCTGCAGGTAATTATCATCAAGAGTGGTTCTATCGTAAAAGATGCTTGGATTGTGATTAGTAAATGAATGTGGAAGTTAAAAGAAGGTCAGATAAATCTCAAAGTGGCAGCGACCTACATTCCCACCAGCGTAGCCGGCAGTATTATCGGCGATGGGAGGCTTGACTTCCAGGTTCGGAATGGAGCTGGGTATGACCCTCCCTCTAGCCCCACCACTAAGAGAAGTAAGA
>CAZCBU010000145.1:0-16053 GCA_964496995.1 uncultured Sulfurovum sp. | reverse complement strand
AGGTGTGTATAAAAATGGTTATTTTTACGTCGATGGAGAGAAGATACCCATCTATTTCAAAAACCGAAAACTCACACCACCAAATGGCACGAAACTAAAGATAGACTATGCGCATATAGGGTATTATAATCGTTTACAGCTTGTGGTCTACAGCCGCAAAGATTTTACGATCATGGAGTAATACGATGCAATACTATACCTGGATACTGGCATTTCATGTCATGAGCTTTACCAGCTGGATGGCGATGCTCTTCTATCTTCCCAGACTCTTCATCTACCACCGCGAACATGCGGACAACAAGGCATTTGGTGAAGTGGTACGGATACAGGAGTATAAACTCTACAAATATATCGGTCTCCCTGCAATGTGGGCGACGATCCTCTCGGGGAGTGCGATGCTCTATCTCAATCCCGGCATTTTCCAGAGTGGCGGGTGGATGCATGCGAAGCTCTTTTTCCTGGCATTTCTGATCGCCTACAGCTTTTCACTTGAGAAGATCCGAAAGAGACTCATCGAAGATCCCTACTACAAAACAGGGAAATACTTCCGTTTTTACAATGAAGTACCGACACTTCTGATGATCGGTATCGTGATCATGGTCGTGGTCAAACCGTTCTAAGTGACAAACGTAAATTTTTTTGTGTTATAATCGTCAGATGTTAAAAACAGACTAAAGGAAAAACCTATGGAACTACCAGCTTTGAAACTCCCGCAGATCCCTCTGCCTTTTGATATTCCGGCACTGCTTCACCCACCGGTGGTGCACTTCGTGATCGCGATCCCTATTTTGGTACTTGTAGTCGAGATCATCAACCTGATCGCCAAGAAACGTGCAATCGGTGTGATCACATTCTTTATCCTGATCCTGGGTATGGTAGCGACAGCTGCAGCCTATCAGACAGGTGCAGTAGATGGCAAAGCGGCATTTGATGCACTCAGTCAGGCAGGGCAAGCCGAGTTGAAGGAGCATAAACTTCTGGGAAGCTATCTTGTTATCGGTTCGGCTGTAGTAGTTGTCTTTAAGATGATCTCCGCAATCATGCAGAAGGGTTTGACAAAGGCGATGTATCTGCTTGTTCTGATCGTCTTTACCCTTGGTATCCTCAAGCAGGGTAAAGATGGTGGAGAGCTTGTTTATGAGTATGGTGCGAATGTTGAAAGGGTCACAGATCTTGACAGTGAGCTTTTTGATGTCAAAGAGGAGCTTGATGAACTGAAAGAGAAGTCAAAGACAGCTGCTGCTACGGTGGAAGAGAAAGCCGTTGAAGTGAAAGAAGCAGTCAGTGATGCTGCAGATACAGTAGCAGATAAAACGGTGGAAGCTGCCGAAGCCGTAGAGGAAAAAGTGGAAAAAGCCACTGAAAGTATCAAAGAAAAAACGGTAGAGCTAAAAGAGGAGATAGCACCTTCTACACCTGAAGCAGAGGAAACATCCCCGTCTGTATCACAGCCAGAGACATCACAACCAGAGACATCTATGGAGTGATCATACTGTGTGAATCTGATATGATATGAAGGAATCCCTGTAAATATCAGGGTTTCCTTCTCTTACTCCTTTTGCCCCACTCTTTACAAACCAACCCAATAAAAATCATATATGATCTTGATACTTTATTATGTGACATTTTCAAAATATATTTTTTTTGATCTAGATCAATCAATAGTATATTATAAATTAAAACCAGATTAATTTTAATGTTTTAAGAAGAACTAAATGGTAGAATATATGCATAGAACAACAGGGGAGAAAGAAAATGAAAAAGAGTTGGATCAAAAATATTACTATGGTAACGGTATCTGTGTTATCGCTAACAATGCAGTCATATGCACTAGAAGCGGACAAAACAGCACAACCTGCAACGGAACACTCTATTGCGCTTCCTGATATGATGCGTCTGATAGATATTGCAGGGAAACAGCGTATGCTCTCTCAGCGGATTGCAAAAGACTACCTCTATGCCGGGAAAAAAATAGCAGTATTGAAAGCAAAGAAGCAGTTGACACAGTCACTAAAAGAGATGGAAGATGCACATAAAATACTTGTTGATTCCATCAATGACCCGGAGATCAAAAACCTTCTCTCTTTTGTGGCATTGAGTATGGAGGACTTTAAAACAACAGCGAATGAACCCTTTACCCTTGATAATGCACAGTTGATCATCGACCTTAGTGAATCGATGCTTGAGGGAAGTCAGTATGTTGTCGATTCGCTGAAAGAGAAGGTAAAACAGAGTGAATCGGCTATTGTTGAAAAATCCGGAAAGCAGAGAATGCTGGCACAGCGTATTGCCAAATACTATATTGCTTATCAGGCGGGGATCAAGGATAAGAATACCGTTGATCAGATGAAAGCAGCAGTGGCAGAGTTCTCACAAGCACACAAAACACTAATGGCAAACCCTTCAAATACACCGGAGATCAACCGTCAGCTTAACGGTGTTGATCGCTTATGGAAGATTGTGTATAAATTTTATCTCAATATTGAAAAAGGCGGACTGCCTCTCATCGTTTTCAATACAACGGATGATATTACCAAAAAAATGAACAAGATCACTGCACTGTATGTAGCACTGTCGAAATAAAGGCTGCAAGATGAAAAAGATCATGAATATAGTTCTGCTGTTGTGTGCATTGACACTTCTCTCCTTTGGAGAAAATCGTGTTGATAATACTACAAAAATGACCAGAGGTGATGTCAAGATCATAGAGGCGACGGAGAATATACGTTATTTAAGTCAAAAGATCGCCAAAGAGTATTTTCTCTTTTATACCTATCCGGAGAATGAGAAGATCAAAAAAAACCTTTATGAAGCACTTAAAGCATTAAGCCGGAATCTTCAAGTGATCTCTGCGGTGACAAAAGATGCCGATACGAATAACCTCTTGGAGTTTTTGGCATACAGTAAAGAGGAGATCCTGAATATCCTTAAAAAAAAGCCAAACAAAGAGTATGCGATCTTAATGCTTGATTACAGTGAAACGCTGTTGGAAGGGGCTGACTCCATAGGCAGAACCTACTCTTATGCATTTTCCAAAGAAGAGGAGATGCTGGTGGCTTCAAAGAATGTCTCCTATCTTTTGGAGCGGATCATGAAGTACTATATGGCACTTTATCATGGATACAATACCCAAAACAACAGAACGAATCTTCAGCAATCGATCGAGGAGCTTAAAAGTTATTTTGTAAAAATAAATGCTTATGATTATCCTGGAAAGATCCATACAATACGTCAAAAGATCAATCTTGTCTGGCATAGAGATAGAGAGATACTCAACCGTGTTGATCAATATTTCGTACCTATGCTTTTGTCGGATTCCGTTATTTTTCTGGAAGAGAAGATTGATGTATTGGCACGTTATCACAGCCAAAATCTATAAATGAGGAAATATCTATGAAAGCTATCACTAATAAATCTATCTTTTTCCTTCTGTTTCTGGTCGTGCTCTCTGCGTTTGCAATATCTTCATACTATACCTATACGCTCTATCAAAGCTATGCTGCCTCTTTGAAGAATACAAAAGATGTAACATTTATAGGTAAAATAGAAAACCTGATAACACAGATCTCGAATGAGATGCAAAGCGGTGCGCTCTATCTTGGCAGTGGAAACAAAAAAAGTATGATAGAGATGGAAAAAGACCGTGAGATCACAGCGGATACATTACAGAAAATCAAAACATGGACAGATACCAATACGGAATTTAACACATACAAGACCAATCTTGAGGATGTTATGAAAAGTTTGGGGTATGTACACTCCAAGATAGATACTCTGAGCAAAGATCATTTGAGTATTTTTTTCGATGAATATGATGAGAATATTTTTCAGCAGCTTCTTATTGCAATTGAAGATGTAGCAAAGAAAAAGATGCAGGTTAAAGATGCAGAGTTGGTAAAAAAGATCATTGATTTTGAAAAGCTGAAGTATCATTTGGCACTGGAAAGATCCTATTTGACTTATATGGTGACAAAGTCATTGAGAATGGGAAAAAAAGATCTTTTGGCATGGGAAAAACTGCAGCGTTTCAATATTCTGCCTTCGTACCGTTTTAATGCAGTCAATACCGACCTCTCCGTTTCAGATTTCGAACATCTCGGTCTTGAAGAAAAGGTCATGATCTTTGCCGGGTCTGAAAAAGGAAAATATGAAGTAGCTCCTAAAAAGCTCATAGAGATTTTCGATAAAAAGATCGCATTTGTACAGATGATACAGGATCACATTCTCAAACAGGTTATGAATATATTGAATATGGAAACATCGAAGAAAAAAGAGAATATGATGCAGTATCTCTACATCACCCTTTTCTTCGCCAGTATTTTCCTTTTCCTGTTATACCTTTTCCGTGTTATGCACCGAGAAAAAAGAATGCTTGAAAATACACTGAAAAGTATTGAGATAGGATTGACTCCGGAAAAGAACAAACAACTCAAAGAGATCATCTCTACACGGGATAACAGTAAGATCTATGAATTTTTGGCACAGACGATCAATGAAGCCAATGAAGCCAACAAAGAGACATTCCTTGCGAATATGTCCCATGAGATACGTACGCCCCTGAATGGAATTATCGGATTTACCGATCTGCTGAAAGGTACACCGCTGAATGTAGAACAAAAGGAGTTTGTCGAAATTATTCATACCAGTTCCAACCATCTGGTCGGGATTATCAATGATATCCTTGATTACTCGAAGATGAGTGCAGGTAAACTGGAGATAGAAGCCATACCGTTCAAGACATTTGAGGTCTTTGAAGCAGCTGTTGAGTCATATGCCGCAAAGGCTTTCTCCAAAGATATCGAACTGGGTATCTATATAGAACCTTCTATTCCACAGACTCTGATAGGTGATCCTACTAAGGTTTCACAGGTGATTATCAATCTGATCAGTAATGCAACAAAATTTACCCCGGTACACGGGTCAATCGATGTATTTATCTCCAAAGTATTTGAAGATGACAATGAAGTGGGACTGAGTTTTGTGATCAAAGATACGGGAATCGGGATCTCTGAAGAACAGAAAGAGAAAATTTTTGAAGCTTTCTCTCAGGCAGATGATTCTACAAGCAGAAAATATGGAGGAACCGGTCTAGGACTCTCTATTTCAACCAGATTGGTAACATATATGGGGGGTACCCTCGATGTAGAAAGTGAAGTAGGTGAGGGTGCCAGTTTCTTCTTTACCCTGAAATTCAAAAAATCAGAAGAAGAAGAGGAAGATTATGCGCGAAAATATCAAGGTCTCAGTGTGGCGCTTGTATTACCTTCTGGAGATGTCTACAGACAGATCGATATCAATCTGATCACCTATTTTGATTATCTTGGGGTGGACTTCAAGATCTATTACGGTGATGAGATCTTTGAGCTGGAACGTACGGAGATGCCGGATGTCCTTTTCTTCTCTCAAGAGTATACAAGAAAAGAGGGTGAGCTTGAACGCTATTATGATCTCCCTACCAAACTGATCCTTTTGACGACTGGAGATATGCAGCGGGACTTTAAGGTACCGACGGACAAGGTGACGAAGATCGTCTATAAACCGATAAATTTCACGAAGATCATTACGGTCATGGAACTCTGTACACAGACAGAAGAAGCAGGTGGTAAAATAGAGTCCGTATCTTCCGATTACTATCAGTTTGAAAATATCCATGCTCTTGTTGCCGAGGATAATGTGATCAACCAGAAACTGATTACAAGAGTATTGAAAAGCTTTGGGTTGCAGATCACGATCGCCAGTAACGGAAAAGAAGCGCTTGAACTTAGAAAACAGAATGAGTATGATGTTATCTTTATGGATATACAGATGCCGGTAATGGGAGGGATAGAGGCAACACAGGAGATCATCCGTTTTGAGAACCTCAATCACAGAAAACATATTCCTATTATTGCATTGACAGCCAATGCACTGCAAGGTGACAGAGAGAAATATCTTGAAGCGGGTATGGATAATTATGCATCCAAACCGATAGATCTCGATCATATCAATACCCTTCTTCTGGAGTACTTTCCTCAGCAAATCGTTACCAAAAGAGAAGAGAATACGGAGGATACAATACAGGAGAGTGAGGAAGTTTCACAGCCTGCAGAGGAAGAAACGGTTTCCCAAACAGATCTTCCAAAAGATGTAGATACTGTTTTAGAAGAGGATACGGAAGATATATTGCAGGAGAGTGAGGAAGTTTCACAGCCTGCAGAGGAAGAAACGGTTTCCCAAACGGATCTTCCAAAAGAAACAGATACTGTTTTAGAAGAGGATACGGAAGATACAACGCAGGAGAGTGAGGAAGTTTTACCACCTGAACAGGTGGAAGTGTCTTCCCAAATAGATACTCCAACAGAGGCAGGTACCGTTGCAGAAGATGATAACACGGTAGAAGAGGAGAGTGTAGCGGCAGATATTTTATTGTATCACCCAATAGAGATGATCGCCGAGATTTATGAAAAGATTCTCCTCAATCTGGGTTATAGTGTAGATCGTATAACAGATGTTGCCCTTCTCCCCAAGTATCTGAAGACGAACCGTTACAGATGTGTTGTCCATTATGTCACACAGGATGAAGCAGATGATCCTCTCCGGGGTAAAATGATCTCAGAGAGTGAAGTAGGTGAACTTGTTCTTGTACAACATGAGAAAGAATCAGATGCTTTTGAATGTGAGACTTTTGTACAGGGAAATGATGTTTCGATACTACGTGACAAGTTGGATCATATCTTTCAGAAGTCAGAATGATACAAGAGCATCATGAATGCTCCCCTGTATTAGTGGAATAGTCATATCCATATTTTGTTTTTCTAAGTATGAAAGATATGGGCTATTCTACAGATCAGTATATTACTTGAATCTCCAGCATACCATCTGGTACAGTACTTAAATATCTTTTAAATATTATATTAATCTTATACTATGTATAATCAATCTAAGGTGAGTATGCACAACCTTATGATGAAAAAGCCAAACCTGTTGTGAGGCAGGGACGGAAAGTTATGGGACTTGAAGGTCATAAAGTATATGACTCTGCCGGGGTTAAGCTGCAAACAGCAGTATCAAGTTCGCCAGACTGCCGCATAAAGTATTCACGATATATGTTAAGTTACTTTATTTTGGTTCCTTTTTCTGATTTAATTAAAAAGGAGTTAAAATGGATCACCCTCTACCGCATAGAATATGGGTTTCTCTCTGGTCTCTATGCGACATCTGCTATAAACTGGTATAATAATACAGATAGGCATTTTCAGATATTTTTTTTCTGAAAAGTGCTATGTACAATCTGTTCTATTTGATATAGAATCAGGAAGTAGTTAGGAATTATCAAAAAGGAGTTGATATGACTGGAGTTATGAAACGATGCCGGAATCTGTTTTTGGTGTTTTTGGTGTTCGGAAGTTCTCTGTTTGCGATAGAGATTGCAAATTTGTCACAGGCAGTGGATGTAGCAGGAAAACAGCGTATGTATACACAACGTATGTTAAAAGACTATGCAATGATCGGGTTACAAAACAATTTTGGAAATCCGCAAGAGGATCTTAATAAGACTATGGCTAATTTCGAGGATCACCTTGATGCGCTGATCGCCTTCAATAAGGATCCTCAAACAGATGAGAGCCTGCAAAAGGTCAAAAAGATGTGGGGTCCTATCAAAGAAGCACTGAATGAACCCCCGAGTAAAGAAAAAGCCGGAAAGATGCAGGAAGATCTGGAAGCGCTTCTTAAACAATCCAATGAAGCGGTGGGTCTGTTTGCCAAGCAGACAGGAAAAGTTTCAGGAGAGATCATCAATATTTCAGGAAGGCAGCGTATGCTCTCCCAAAGAATGGCGAGCCTGTATATGCTGAAGGTATGGGGTGTGAACGACCCTCAATTTAAAGAGAAGATGAACAAGTCGATGCAACTCTTCAAAGATTCGTTGGAGAGACTGAAGCAATCAGAGATGAATACACCTGAGATCACAGCACTTCTGAAAAAAGCGGAGAAGTCATTCAAGTTTTTCGAGATCATGAACAAATCGAAATCGAAATTCATTCCTGCGCTGATCTATAAGAAGTCCAATGAGATACTCAAAGACATGAATACGGCAACAGGGCTGTATGCTTCACAGGAATCAAAATAGAAAGGAAATGGACTATATGATAAAAAAAGTGGGAATGGTAATCAGCACTTCAGTACTTTTGGGAAGCTGCCTGTATGCAGTAGAGATAAAGAGTGCAGAAGATGCTGTGAATATTGCGGGAAAACAGCGTATGTATACCCAGCGTATGCTTAAGGATTATGCAATGGTCGGTATGAGAAATACCTTCGGAGATCCCGGTGCTGATTTGAATCAGACAATAGAGGCGTTCAATGACCATCTTGCATCACTGAAGCAGTATGCTAAAAAGGATGAGACAAGGAAGAGTCTTGATAAGGTAGAGACGCTCTGGAAACCGATCCAAAAAGAGCTGCAGGAAGAACCGTCTATCGAAAAATCCAAAAAGCTTCAGGAGGGTCTTGAAGAACTGCTTAAAGCATCGGATGATGCAACGAAGCTGTTTGCCAAAGAGTCGGGAAAGGTCTCGGGTGATATGGTAAATATTGCAGGAAGACAGCGTATGCTCTCACAGAGGATGGCAAGCCTCTATATGTTGAGAGTGTGGGGTGTGGAAGATCCCAAGTTCAAAACCAAACTGGATGATACCTTGGCACTTTTCAAAACATCTTTGCAGAAGTTGGAAACATCCCCTTTGAACAATGAGGAGAGTAAAGCTCTTCTGGCAAAAGTAAAACGCTCGTTTATGTTCTTTGAAATGATGAATCGGTCAAACTCAAAGTTCATACCGACCCTGATCTATAAAAAATCGAATGATATTCTGAAGAATATGAATACCGTCACACAGCTGTATGTTAAAAGCGAAGTAAAATAAGAATAGGAGAGAGAGATGAAAAAAGTATGGATTAAAAAGTTGAGTGTAGCAGCTGCCGCAGTACTTATTGTATCTGGGAACAGTTTATATGCTGAAGAGGCAGGAGAGCAGCCAGCTACGCAGGAAGTGGTCAAAAACAAGGCAGTGATTGCAGATATCGTCAAGTTGATCGATGTTGCCGGAAAGCAGAGAATGCTCTCACAGCGTATTGCCAAGGATTATCTCTATATTGGGAAAAAAGTAGCGGTCTCCAAAGCAAAAAAACAGTTGAAAGCTTCTCTTGAAGAGTTGGTATCAGCACATAAAGTACTGATGGACTCTATCAATGACCCTGAGATCAGAAACCTGCTCTCTTTTGTCGAGTTGAGTATCGAAGACTTCAAAACAACAGCGAATGAACCGTTCAATATCGATAATGCGCAATTGATCATTGACCTGAGTGAATCGATGCTAGAAGGAAGCCAGTATGTTGTGGACTCTTTGAAAGAGAAAGTAAAAGTACAGGAGTCTGCTATCGTTGGAAAGTCAGGAAAGCAAAGAATGCTTGCCCAGCGTATTGCCAAATACTATATCGCTTATCAGGCAGGGATCAAGGATAAGAATACGATTGATCAGATGAAAGCGGCGGTAGCTGAATTCTCAGAAGCACACAAGGCATTGATGGCAAACCCATCAAATACCCCGGAGATCAACCGTCAGTTGAACGAGATCGACAGACTCTGGAAAATCGTACATAAGTTCTATCTCAATATTGAAAAAGGTGGTTTGCCGCTGATCGTATTCAATACGACAGACAATATTACAGCCAAGATGAACAAGATCACGGCACTTTATGTTGAGCTTTACAAATAAGAACTATTCATTCATCAGAAAGGATAGAAGATGAAAAAAATGGTAACGACCTGTTTGTTGGCAGGCAGCATGCTGTATGGTACAGCATCTGTAGCCAAACCTGCATCAGATGCAGACAAGCAGACAGTATTGAATGAAGAGAAGAAAGCAACAGTGATTACGCGTGGAGATGTTAAAATCATTGAAGCAACGGAAAATATCCGTTATATCAGTCAACAGATGGCAAAAGAGTATCTTTTCCTGTTCAAGACACCATATCCGGATGAGACCAGAGCACGTTTGAAAAGATCTTTGATCAAACTGGCGGATAATTTAAGAGTCATTGCGGCAACGACCAAAGATGAGGATACGAAAGATATCCTTGAGTTCCTTGATTACAGTAAGGATCAGATTGCACAGATCTTTACCGAAAAGGTGAGTGAAGAACAGGCGGCACTGATGCTTGACTACAGTGAAACACTTCTGGAGGGTGCAGACTCTATCGCCGCAGCACATGCGTATGACTTTACCAAAGAGGAGTATATGCTGATCGTAACGAAGAAGATGGAGTACCTCATCGAACGGATGATGAAGTACTATATCGCACTGCATGTGGGTTTTGATAATTCAACTAACAAAGAGCAGATGGATGAAGCGATCAAAAAGTTCGATGAAAATATGAAGCAGATCGAAACATATAGCTATCCGAAAGAGATAAGACCGGTTGAAAAGGAGATCGTAAGATCATGGCAGGCGAATAAGGGGTTTTTTGAACGTTCACAATCCCTTTTCATCCCTAAGCTGATGCTTCTGTCTACCCGTTCTCTGGAAGAATTGACCGGGAAGATCGCTTTGTATCATAACAAAAACCAATAAAAAGGAAACAGAATGAATCTATTGAACAATAAAAATATCTTTTCCTTTTTGATCCTCATTGTCGTAGGAGTGCTGGGATTCTTTTCCTATCAGACCTATATCTCATATAATGAATATAAAGCGACACAGGAGAGCACCAAGAATATCCGTTTTATCGAACTTACAGATCAGGCACTGGAGAGCTTGGAAGAGGAGCGGGAAACAAGTGCGATCTTTATGGGGAATGCAGGGAAAAAGGGCTTAGAAGCGTTAAATGAAAGTCGTCAGATGGTGGATACCACACTGAACAGTTTGAAAGAGTATGTCAAGAAGAATCACCAGTTTTTATCATATCAGAAGAGATTCGATCTGGTTAGTAAGAATATTGCATCTGTCAGAAACAAAGTTGATACGCTCAGTTCAGACTATCAGAATATTTTTTCCGAAATGTATCATGAGGAGATATTTAAGCCTCTGGCAGGTGTGCTGAAGATTATATCGTCACAGGACAGTGATGTAAAAATGAAAGAGTATATCAAGGGGTATAGTCTTTATACTGACTTGAAAGGCAATATCGTACTGGAAGATACGGGAATCCTGTATATGCTTAACGGACACTATCCAATGAAGGATGAAGATCTTCAAATGTGGGATAACCTTTTGCTGTATGATGCACTGCCACCAGTGAAAAATGTGAGTGATTTTGCACTGCGTAAACAGCTTACTGCAGTCGTACCTTTGGAAACGTATCAGGAGATAGGGCGTAAAGAGCGTGTCAATATTCTCTATGATGCCAAAAGTGGTCACTACCAGGTAAGTACGTCAGCATGGATAAAACAGAGTCAAAAAAAGAAACAGTACCTTTCACAGGCACAGCAGATATTTCTGGGCGCAGCACATAAAAGAAGCAGTGAACTCTCAGGTAACAGTAAAGATGTCCTGCTGCAGAATGGTATCTGGACAGCAGTTGCTTTGATCATTTTGATTATTATGCTGGTTATTTACTACAATATCAATAAAGATAAGCAGCTTTTTGAGGATACACTGCGTGATATAGAAGCGGTACTTAACAAAGAGCAGCAGCAAGAGCTTCAAGGACTGATAGACAAAAGAGATATTAACAATATCTACCGCTTTTTGGTGGAAACGATCAGGGAAGCCAATCAGGCAAAAGATCTGTTCCTTGCCAATATGTCACATGAAATTCGTACACCTCTTAATGGTATTGTAGGATTTACACAGCTTCTGAAAGGATCCAACCTTGATGAAGAGCAAAGAGAGTTTATCTCTGTAATTGAACACAGTTCGGAAAACCTTTTGGCAATTGTGAATGATATCCTTGATCTCTCCAAGATCAAGGCAAACAAAATTGAGCTGGAGCATATTACTTTTGATCCGGTAGAGCAGTTTGAATCATCAGTAGAGTCCTATGCTGCACGTGCAGCGGAGAAAGGGATAGAACTGGGTGTTTATATCGATCCTGAGCTGCCACAGAAAGTGATGGGTGATCCGACCAAGATATCACAGGTTATCGTCAACCTGATCAGTAATGCGATCAAATTTACCAAATCCAAAGGAGCTGTAGATGTTTCTATCGAGAAAGTGGCGGAGAGTAATGACTATATTACCCTGAAGTTCGCAGTTTCCGATACGGGTATTGGAATTTCAGAAAATCAAAAAAACAAAATCTTTGAAGCCTTCTCTCAGGCTGATGTCTCTACCAGTAGAAAGTTCGGTGGTACGGGACTTGGTCTTGCAATTTCAGGGAAACTGGTCTCGTTTATGGGTGGAGAGTTGGAAATCGAGAGTGAAGAGGGAGAAGGATCGACCTTCTATTTCTCTTTGACACTGGAGAAAGCGAAAGAAGCTGAACCAAGAAAGATCATTAATATGCTTGGCTTCAGTGTCGGGCTACTTGGTAGTGAAGAGAGAGTTGTCGCCAGTACCAAACGAAATCTTGAAGCCTATGTTACATACAGCGGTGCGAAGTTTGAAGTGTATGATGAAGAAGAGATTCTTAAAATGAATGCCGATACTTTGCCCGATGTACTTTTCATCGATCATACATTCTATCAAAAAAGTGATGCGCTTGAAAAGTATCTGGATCTTGATTGTAAGATTGTACTGATCACCACTGCTGAAAAGAAAAAAGGTATTGATGCCCTTGTAGAGAGAATCGACAGAATACTTTACAAACCGGTGAATCTTACTAAAACGTTGAAAACACTGGAGGTGGTCTATGACGAAAAGGTCAAAAAGTCCTCTAAACAGCAAGCAATCGAGAAGAATATTGTTTTTGAAAACCTGCATATTTTGGTGGCGGAAGACAACAGTATCAACCAGAAACTGATCAAGAATGTCCTGAATGGCTTCGGTATCGAAGTGACGTTGGCAAGTAATGGAGAAGAAGCGGTCAACCTGCGTATGCAGAATGAGTACGATATGATCTTTATGGATATTCAGATGCCTGTACTTGGCGGTATTGAAGCGACACACAAGATCATAGAGTATGAAGAGAGGAACCGAAAACACCATATACCTATCGTAGCATTGACGGCAAATGCACTCTCCGGTGATCGTGAGAAGTATATAGAAGAAGGGATGGACAACTATCTCTCCAAACCGATTGAACTTGAGAGACTCAGTGTACTTCTGCAGGAGTACTTCCCGACACATGTCAAGTTTGAAAATGCTGAAAAGAGAGTAGAAACAGTTGAAGATAAATCAGAGGAGACAGAGGAAGTAGAGGAGTCAAAAGGTGAGAAGCTCTCTGACAGCATCCGGGAAGATGTAGTCTCTGAGGAAGAGGCTGTAACGGAAGAGAACATACTTTCTATGGATAAGGATATAGATGAGGATACGGAAGAGAATATCATTGAATTGGTAAAGAATGTCCCTGATACAGCAGTAGGTAAGGAGAGTGCACAGAAGGATATTCTACTTTACCATTCATTCTCATTGATCGCCGATCTCTATGAGCGTATCTTGCAAAACCTTGGATATAGTGTGGATAAAGTAATGAGTGAAGAGCTTTTCATGGATCGTATTGAAGATACACAGTATCGATATGTTCTCTTTGACGGGAAACCGTTGATGAATATCAAGTGTCTTGTTTCAGATATGATCAGAGATACAGGTGCCGTACCGTTTGTGATACTGGCTCCGGATCAGAAAGATGCAGACTTCTGTTGTGAGGTACTTGAAGAGGGGAGTCATATAGACGAGATCAAGGAGAAACTCGCTCTTAGTAAATGATTTTAGAGAGGTAAAGCCCCTCAGCCGGGGCCAAACCCGTTACAGCCTGTTCTTTACAGGCAAGCTGTGCCTGCAGTGTCTCTATGGAGATGATACCTCTGGCACACTGCATGGATGCTTCTACCATCATGCGTACCTGTGATCGCAGGAAACCATTCGCTTCAAATGTAAGGATATGGTACTGTCTGTATGGATAGTACCGTGTTTGGTAGATCGTACGTCTGGTTGTGTGGATATCTGAACCGGTTTTATGAAAATAGCGAAAGTCATGTTCTCCACAAAAACAGTTTAGTGCTTCCAAAAGTCTTTTTCTGTCAAAATCCTCAGGATAGTGTGCGATATATTTCTCTTCAAATACCGAGGGTATTTCTGTTTTGAAGAGATACCGGTAGAGGCGTCTTTTGGCAGAGAATCGTGCATGGAAAGTATCGGATACCCATGAGAGGTGTCGCAAAGAGATAGCCTGCATCCTTCGGTTGAGTATCATCTTGAGCTTCTGTAGATCCTGCCAGTAGGGTGGAAGATCAAAGTGGATCACCTGTCCGGTAGCATGTACGCCGCGGTCGGTTCTCCCGCTCCCTATGATCTTGGTATCGATCTGTAGACTCTTGAGTGCGCTTTCGATATGCTGTGTGACGGTCAAAGGTGTTGAGGTTTGTCTCTGAAAGCCGTAAAAGGCACTGCCATCATAGGCGATGACCGCTTTGACACGCATCTAGAAATACCTTGCGACACGCTTTTGGAAGAGTATGAACCCTCCGACGAAAGAGATGATCAGCGCTCCGATCAGCATAGGGATATTCCCCCATTTCTCCAAAGAGGAAGCGATCAGGTATAGCAGCAGTGTTGTAGAGAAGATAATGATAAAGGAGTGGTTGGCCTGATATCTTGGATTGATCATACTGAATGAAGCGACAAAATACAGTGAAAGTACAGGGATCAGACTGATAAAGAGAAAGAAAAAGAGACGGTGTCTGATCTTTTCATCTTCATCCGCTCTTTGCCAGTATGCAATTGTGTCCTCAAAATGGTACACCTGCTTTTTGGATGTGTCAAATGCTTCAAGTGTCTTATATTTTGCCTGTTGCAGTGCATCGCTTGAGTAGGTGTATCCGTATCCGTCGTTAAGAAGCAGGGAAGTACGTCCTTTATGTTTGTTCAGGTGTCCCCGTTTGGCGGCGAAGAACTGTTCATTGTTCATATCGGTACGGTTGTAGATCACCAGATCGATAAAGGTCTCATCATCTTTTTTCTCTTTTACATAAATATAGTATTCACCGAATTTCTGCCCCAGTTTTCCCGGTACGATATTGAGTTTCGCTTCGGCTTTTTTCTCTTGTTTGAATGATTTGTAGAGCTGTTTGCTCATCGGCATAGCAAGGAAAGAGATCGTCAGAAGAAGCAGAGAGAAAAGCACACTGATGATCAGAAGACTGCGAAGGATCTTGTTCGATTTGAGACCAAGAGCGTAGAGTGCAATAAGCTCATTATCCGTAGAGAGTTTGATGAGTACATTGGTCAAAGCCGCGATGAATGAGAGTGGCAAAGTATAGAAGATGATATCCGGAACAGAGTAGCTGTAGAGTGTCAGAAGTTCAACGAAAGTTAGTTTGATCTGTGCGGTCAGTGCGGATATCTTGACCAGATAGACCAGTGAGATGATGAGAAAGAACGGCAGGAATATTGTCAGGAACGACTTGGTGAAGTTCGTTGTGACATACCCTCTGACATTAACCATAGATCACTCTTTCAAGCAGTTGTGCTGTTTGCGTATCGTAGAGATAGACGATGAATGTCGCAAGAGCAAGGAAAGGTACGAAGGGTACTCCTGTCTCCCTGTTGACAAGTGAAGGGATGATCGCCAAAATAGCCGAGAGGAAAAGTGCTGCAAAGAAATTGGGGAATCCAAGCAGTGCTCCCATCGTTCCTGCCACGATCACATCCGCACCTCCCATCGCCTGTTTGCGTGCGATCAGGGAAGAGAGAAGACCGATGAGATACAGCCCCCCTGCAGCAATGGCTGCATTGATCGCTGCATTGATAAAGTCAGGCTGTACGAGTGCAAAAGCGAGTGCGGCAAAGTTGACATTGTCAGGTACTGCCATATATTTGAAGTCGATCATTACCAGTGCAAAGAGTGCAGCGAAAGAGAATGCTGCAAAGGGCAGATACCATACCAGCCCGAGTTTCATGTAGAGTGCGACAAAGATCA
>CAZCBU010000144.1:0-9469 GCA_964496995.1 uncultured Sulfurovum sp. | reverse complement strand
AACAGGCTTTTTTAAGGGCTTCTGTCCGACTGATCTCTGATACTTTCTTTTATCTGGGGTACATCATGGCATTCTTTACGCCTATGCGACAAACCCTGCATGATAAACTCTCTCATTGCGTTGTGGTATATGCTTAGAGTTCTTCTTGTTCTTATTCTTTTTACAGCGCTGATCTTTGCTGAAGAAAAGAGTGAATATATAGAAGTAACAGCCAAAACCATACAAAGTACAAAAACAACGGTAAGCGGCAGTGACGGCGTGGTCGTCTATTATGGTGACGCTGTTATCAAAGCCGATAAAGCCACTTACAATAAAGAGACAAAACTCCTTGTTCTTGATGGCAAAGTAGAAATGATAGGCTATCATGGTACCAAAGAACATGCTCCACATCTTGAGATACAGACAGAGACAAATGAAGTGAATTTTAAAGAACTGTTCATGGCCAATCAAAACGATGTCTGGCTGTATGCCGATACAGCACATCGTCTTGATGGTAATTACACATTTGGAAAGTCGGTTCTTTCCAGTTGTGATGCCAACGATCCTTTATGGAAAATGGCTTTTGAGAGATCCAAATATGACAGCCAGGATGAGTATATGAAAGTATATGATGCAAAAATGTATTTTATGGATGTCCCGATCATGTATACACCCTATATGGCATTCTCGACCAATAATAAAAGAGCATCAGGATTGCTTTTCCCCCTTTTTGGCTATAGTGCCAATGAAGGGTTTGTTTATGAACAGCCTATATTCTGGGCAATTTCAGACAGTATGGATCTGGAGTTCAATCCTCAGATCAGGACCAAACGAAGTTTGGGGATGTATGCGACTTACCGCTTTGTAGATTCCGATCACTCATCAGGAATGTTAAGGGCAGGCTATTTTAAAGACAATGATACCTATGTTCAGGAATACAATCTTCCTAACAATACTCATTATGGTCTTGAATTTAATTATGACTCCACCAAACTCTTTTCAGATAAATTACCTGAAGGTTTTACGGACGGACTGTATATCAACTCTACTTTTTTAAATGATATCGACTATTTGAACCTGCAAAAAACCGCCTTGACACACTTTGGTCTGACACCTTTGCAGGAATCTAGGCTTAATTATTTTTTACATAACAATGACTATTATAGTGGTATCAATGCCAAATATTTTATTGATACACGTAAAGTCAATAATGATGATACCGTACAGATATTACCTTCTGTACAGTTGCATAAATACCTGAACAGTCTGTTTGTAGATAATTTTACCTACAGTGCAGATATTAAGTTGAATAATCTGTATCGAAAAACAGGCCCAACAATGACGCAGGCGGATCTAAGAATTCCTCTGGAGTACACAATCTCACTTTTTGATGACTATGTCAGCTTTTCATTGAGAGAAGATTTTTTTTATAATAAAGCCTACTTTGGAAACGGATCATATCCCCATGACAGCTTTCAGTACTTCAGCAATGTACATAAAGCCAAGATATTTTCCGATCTTACAAAAAAGTATGAGAGTTTTACCCATGTGATGCAGCCATCGCTTGCCTATGTCAAACCTGGGTATGAGAGCCAGAGACCTGTAGATTTTGAATATCTGACCAAAGAACAGCAAGAACTTTTCACAGTCGGGCTTCCTGAGGAGAATTATATTTTCTCTCTGGGACAATACTTCTATGATGAGAGTATGAAATTGAAGTTTTATCAACGTTTGTCTCAAATCTATAATGTGGACCGTAAAGAACATTTTGGAGACCTGGGTAATGAGATGCAGTATAATTGGCAGAAATGGCAATTTTATAATAATGTTATCTATTCCAATGAGTTTAAAGAGATCCGTGAATCTTCGAGTCGTATCACGTATATCAGACCGGAGTATCATTTTACGGTCGGACATACATTTAAACAAAATCTTCCGGACCAGACAACGATCGTTCCGGCCAATGATGTGAATTTTAATTTTGGATATATCTATAATAGAAATATCGGATTTAACGGGTCGATCACTTATAATATAGATGATGAACTGAGTGAACAGTGGAGTATTGGAGGCAGTTATAAAGAAGATTGCTGGAGCATGGTCGCTTCTATGCGACGCAGTATTACACCAAGGCCTACCGGTGAGACGATCGATGATACTTTTTATGTACAATTCAATTTTATACCATTTATTACAGTGGGGTCAAATTAAATCATGCAAAGTCCACAAGAAGCAATAGATGAGGCATTGGAAATTCTGGAGTTGCCAAAATTGATCACCAAAGCAGATATAAAGAAACAGTATCGTTTCCTTTCCAAAAAGAATCATCCCGATACAGGAGGGGATGAAGAAAAACAGGAACAGCTCAATTTTGCTTATGCACTTTTGATGAAGTATATAGAAGAGTTTCGTTATACTTTTGATGAAAAAGAAGTTTCCAACCAATTCCCAGGAGCAGACCATGCCAATCGATTCAGACCGTAATATTTATTTTGAAGACCGTGAAGATGCTGCAGGTCAACTGATACGAACCTTGCCGATTGAACTCTTTAATGATAATGAACCGGTTGTGATAGGGGTGAGTGAAGGCGGTGTTTATTTTGCCGACAAGATCGCACAGGCAGTGAACGGCCAGATGGATATATTGCTGACAGAAGCGATACTGGCACCCAATAATCCTGAACTTGCCATCGCCATGGTATCGGAGACTGAAGAGGTGGTCATGCATAAAGCTCTGATAGATGCGTTTGGCATTTGTGAAGATTATGTCTATGGGGAAGCACAGCGCAAGTACGAAGAAGAGGTCCTCTCATATGTCTATAAATACCGTAAAGGAAAAGAGATCCTGTCGCTTGCCGGAAAAGATGTGGTGTTGGCAGATGAGTGTGTGGAAACGGGACTGACCATGATGGTGGCATTAAAATCTGTGATCGCCCGTGGTGCGAGAGATATATACATAACAACACCTATTTTGGATAAAACTGTCTATCACAATCTTTTGAATGTATGTGATGGTGTTTTCTGTCCTCATAAGATCGACGACTATATTTCGATAGAATACTACTATAAAAAATTTGATCCTCTGAGTTTTGAGGATATATCTGAGATCATAGATTCCTATGAACGAAGAGAAGAGCATAAACAGAAGAAAATTAATGACACTATGTCAAAAGGATAATAAAGAACATGCAAGAACACATTGTAGAAATTAATGTAAATAACCTTGAAGAGAAGTACGAATTCAATAAGATCGCAAAGCAGGCCAGTGGTGCGGTGATGTATCGACAGGGCAAAGCAGTACTCATTGCTGCCGTTGCTATTGATGAAAAAGCAGTGGATGAAGATTTTCTTCCTTTGACCGTACAGTATATGGAGAAATCCTATGCAGCGGCAAAGATCCCGGGAGGTTTTATTAAAAGAGAGACAAAACCGGGTGATTTTGAAACATTGACCTCCCGTATCGTTGACCGTTCTCTTCGTCCTCTTTTTCCAAAAGGGTTTCATTATCCTGTTACTATTTCGGTCATGGTGGTCAGCTCTGACAGCGAGGTAGATATGCAGGTGGCGGCACTGCACGCTGCTTCTGCGGCATTGTATGTTTCGGACATTCCTCTGCAACAGTGCATTACAGGTGTAAGGATAGGCAAGATCGATAACGAGATGATCATCAACCCTACATTAAGTCAGCAGGACGAGAGTGTATTGGATCTTCTTGTAGTTGGTTCAGGCAAAGATATCCTCATGATAGAGATGCGTACTATGGCTTCAGAGATCATTGATGATGTTGAGGTGGATATGATCGATCCTATGATGGGCGGAGTTCCTCTGATCCTGGAACATCAGGAGTGTAATGAACTGAATGAAGAGGATCTGGTGGATGCAATTGCTTTGGCGGCGGAAGCCATCAATGCTGCAACGGAACAATACAGTGAGGGATTTGCAGTAGCGGTCAAAGAGCCTCTGGAGCTTGAACTTACAGAAGATAAAGTGGATGAGACACTGTATGCCTATATAGAGGATCATTATGCTGATGCAGTGGAGAGTGCTATTTCCCACATGGCAAAATCTGAGCGTTCAACTGAACTGAAAAAAGTACGTACTGCGATCATGGATGCTTTGGCAGCTGAAGGTAAAGAGACAGAGAAAGCGTTGGTCTCCAAGGTACTTGAACGTTATAAGAAAACCGTTGTACGTACTATGATCCTGGATAAAGGTATCAGAGCAGACGGACGTGCACTTGATGAGGTCAGACCGATCAGTATAGAGACCAATATCCTGCCTTCGGTACACGGTTCATGTCTTTTTACCCGAGGACAGACACAGGCACTGGTCACAGTCACTTTAGGTGACAAAAAAGATGCACAGATGTATGAACTGATCACAGAGAAGAGCAGCCAGTCTGAAAACTTCATGGTACACTACAATTTCCCCGGTTACTCTGTAGGTGAAGCAAAATATATTGGTGCACCCGGGCGTCGTGAACTGGGACACGGTAACCTTGGGAAGCGTGCCTTGGAACCGGTGATTCCATTGAATTATGACGGTACCATCCGCATAGTCTCTGAAATCCTGGAGAGTAACGGTTCTTCTTCCATGGCGACTATCTGCGGGGGTGCATTGGCATTGCGTTCGGCAGAGGTTGATATGGTTGAACTTGTTGCCGGTATTGCCATGGGTCTGGTCAGTGAAAATGGACGACATGCTGTGCTATCCGATATTATGGGATTGGAAGACCATGATGGTGATATGGACTTTAAGATCGCCGGAACCCAAAAAGGTATCACTGCGTTACAAATGGATATCAAGCTGGGTGGTATTGACCTTGATATGCTGCGAGAAGCATTGACACAGGCAAGCAGGGGAAAAAATCATATTCTGGATCTTATGAAAGAGGCGGAAAAGAATATTGTTGAAAGCGGTGCACTGCCAAGTACGGAACACTTTATGATCAACCCAAGTAAGATTGGTGATATCATCGGTAAGGCAGGTGCTACGATCCGTGATATCATTGAAAAATTTGAAGTCAGCATTGATATTGACAGAGACGAGGGTGGTGTCAAACTCTCAGGGGAAGACAAAGAGAAAGTGGCTGCAGCCAAAGAACATATCAAAAAGATCGCTGATGCACCGGTCAGAAAGCAGATGACCTATGAAGTAGGTAAAACCTATCAGGGAAAGATCAAAAAGATCGTTGATTTTGGTCTTTTTGTTGAAATGCCGGATGGTTTTGATGCATTGCTTCATATTTCGAAAGTCGCCAAAGAGAGAGTCAATAATTTACAGGAACGTTATCATGAGGGTGATGAGATCACTGTAGTGGTCATGGAGCAAAAAGGTAAAAAAGTAGAGTTGGCAACACCGGAATTTTTAGCATAAATTAAAATAATTTTAGTTATAATCACGCGTTTAGAAAAAGTGATCAGTAGGGAAATATAGGCATTTATGTTTATATTGCTGTATTCCTTGTGAATATGGTTACGCTATCCGAACAGACTTTTTAAAGCAGTCGAAGAGACTTAAAATCTATAATTTAAAGGATTTAATATGAAAAAGTTTTTCTTACTTTTCTTGGCACTTGGTGCTGTTGCATTTGCTGGTGAAGCAGATGGTGAATCAATGATCAAAGCATACTCAGTAGTTGCTGCTGGTGTTGGTCTTGGTCTTGCTGCTCTTGGTGGAGCTGTTGGTATGGGTCATACTGCTGCTGCAACTATTGCTGGTACTGCTAGAAACCCAGGTCTTGGTGGTAAACTAATGACTACAATGTTTATTGCACTTGCAATGATCGAAGCACAGGTTATCTATACATTGGTAATTGCGCTTATCGCTCTTTACGCTAACCCGTTCATCGGATAAGTTTAAAGACAGTGAAAGCTTGTGATGGGTACAATCCCGTCACAACTTTTTGTTACCCTCAGTTTTAAAGTTTCTATAGTACTTTAACTATACTCTACTTGTGCGCACGTGGTGGAACGGTAGACACGCTACCTTGAGGGGGTAGTGCCCTATGGGCGTGGAAGTTCAAATCTTCTCGTGCGCACCATCCTTTTTCCAAAATTAAAATCAAAAAATCACTATTTTTAATAAAAAACTGTCAAATTATTGATGAAATCACGTCAAATGCCCAATTTAAGGGCGTTTCTTCCTTTTTTTTATGATTATTTAAGATTATATTATGCTATAATAGTCGTATCTTAAAAAAAGGAAGAAGAATGACAAAAGCAGATTTTGTAGAATTGGTACAAAAAAACGGTGAGTTTGAGAGTAAAGCAGCAGCAGAGAGAGCAGTAAAAGCATTTATTGCATCAGTAACTGAGGCTCTTGTTAAAAAAGAATCAGTATCTTTGGTAGGTTTCGGAACATTCTCAACTGTAGAAGTAGCTGAAAAAAGTGGTAAAGTTCCAGGAACTGATAAAACTTATACTAAAGCGGCACATACTGCACCAAAATTCAAAATGGGTAAAACATTGAAAGACGCCGTAGCTAACGCGTAATTAATTTTTACTTTTAGTTACCGACCGGGGTCGGTAGCTGACTTCATTATATAACTCTCCCACTTTTTTTTTCAAACACGCTGTAATCCTCACTAAGCTATACTTATACTATTACTATAATTCTATGAAGGACAGTCATATGGAACTCGAAAACGTGATAGGACTTGGTGTTGCAGGAAATTTTGCACATCATTTGGAGCAGGCCGGAGAGCTTGAAGATTTTAAAAATGTGGTGACAGAAGCACATGATGCTCCTAAAGGAATCTTCCCTTTTTATCTTCCGGGGTCGGACTGCTTTTTAGGTGTCTATTCTATCGGGACAGATATTTTGAATCTGCCTGAATATGAGGCCAATGCCCAGGTGGAGCCTGAAATTGCGATACTTTTTGATATTGTATATGATGAAGATCATAAGGTTCTTGATCTTCATGCTGTCAAATTTACAACTTTTAATGACTGTACCATCAGAAAAGAGGGTGCAAAGAAGATATCAGAAAAGAAATCATGGGGGATGAACTCCAAAGGTATCGGTGACAAGTGGATAGAGATAGACAAGTTTGAAGAAGGTGGAATTATGGATCATTACCATCTTTGTTCATTTGTAAAACGTGATGGTATTCTTTATCCTTACGGTGTGGATGCACCGTTACCTGGATACTCTTATTTCTATAGCAAACTGAAGAACTGGCTGATAGAGAAAATGAATGGACAGACAGACTTTGGTCCACTTGAAAATATCGCCCATCACCTCAAAGCCTGTAATTATCCTGCACAGGCTTTTATTTCCATTGGTGCAACAGCTTATGCTGAATTTGGAGAAAATAATTATTTACAGTCTGGAGATGAGATCTATGTGATCGCTTATGATGCACGTGTAGATGATGATTCTTTGAAAGAATCAGATACAAAGGTGATCGTAGGTCAAAAGGTACAGTGATCTGTACCTTTTGTTTTTTATTTGAACCAGCTTTTGACTCTGTCAAAGGCTGAGTCAAAAGTACTTTTATGCGGCCGGCTCTCCACACCGTAACTCTCCTGGAGTTTTTCAAGTAACTCTTTCTGTTCTTCATTGATCTTCTTGGGAAGTACCATTCTTATTTGAGCGACAAGTCGGCCTTTTCTACCGCTATGGACATCGGCAACACCTTCTCCATCAAAGACAAACTGTTCTTTGTCTTTGGTACTCTGTTTGAGTTCGAGTTCAAGCTCACCGTCTAAAGCCGGAATGGATATGGTCTCTCCCAGGATCGCCTGGGTAAAGAAGACAGGTACTTCAATATAGATATCGTTTCCGTTTCTAATGAAGTTTTCATCTTCTTCCACATAGAAGGTCAGGTAAAGATCTCCACGCTGTCCATTTCTGGCTTCATTTCCGTGACCTTGTACACGAAGACGGTTACCGGAGTCTACACCGGCAGGAATTTTGATGGTAACGGTGTCCTCTTCTTCATGGTAGCCTTTACCGTTACAGCTTGCACATTTATGTGCTACGGTTTTTCCTTCACCATGACATTTTGGACAGGTTTGTGCAAATTGCATAGGACCCTGTCTCATCAATACCTGACCCTGGCCGCCACAATATTCACAGGTATCCAGTTTTGCATCTTTGGCACCGGTTCCTTTACAGTCACCACAGGGTGTTTTGTAAGTAATATCTATTGTCTTTTCACAGCCAAATACCGCTTCATGAAACTCCAATGGAAGTTCAATTTCAAAATCCAAAGCGTATTTTTGACTTGGATCACGACGTGTTCTACCAAAACCGCCAGAGCCAAAACCACCTGAACCGCCGAACATGGAGTTAAAGATATCCATGATGTCATCCATACCGGCACCGCCGAAGCCTCCGCCCATACCTTGACCCTGTAGCCCCTCTTTCCCGTAACGGTCGTAAATGGCACGTTTCTCTTCATCACTGAGAACTTGATAAGCCTCATTGACGATCTTGAATTTCTCTTCAGCCTCTTTGTCGTCAGGATTTCTGTCCGGGTGGTATTTCATCGCAAGTTTTCTATACGATTTTTTAAGCTCTGCACCGGAGCAGTCTCTACTGACTTCCAATACTTCATAATAAGACATATCTGTCATTTGCCTCTCCATTTCTATCGAGAATATTTTGGCGAATTCTACCATAATTTCTCCATAATTTTGCTATAATCACGAATAAAAAAGAAGAGAGTATTTATGATCGTACATATCGTGTTGTTTCAGTTCAAAGAAGAGAATAAAAAAGCCAATATCATACAGGCAAAGCAAATGCTGGAAAATCTTATGGGGGCAGTGCCGTCACTGAGAAGTATTGATGTAGGGGTAAACTTTTCAACAGAAGACCGTGCCATGGATCTGAGTATCATTACTGCATTTGAGAGTAAAGAGGATCTGGAAGCGTATGCTGTACATCCGGAACATCTCAAAGTAGTTGACTTTATCAAAACGGTAGTAGAGTATTCAAAAGTAGTAGATTATACAAGAGATTAATGTAGGGTGCGTTTCCCAACGCACCAAAAGAGACGAAAATGAAAAAGTATAAAATAGAAGCATTTGAAAATCTTGTAGATGCTTTTGCCTCTTTGCCTTCCATTGGTAAAAAGACAGCCATCCGTTTGGCCTATCATGCTGTGATGGAAGACGGTTTTTCGGCAATGAAACTGGCACATGCTCTGGAGACAGGGATCAACAGTATTCAAAAATGCTCCAAATGCCACAATATGAGTGAGGATGAACTCTGTTCTATCTGTTCTGACCCTTATAGAGACTCTTCTAAACTCTGTATCGTACAGAGTGCCAAAGACATATTGACGATAGAAGAGAGCGGACAGTTCAACGGGGTCTATTATGTGATATCAGAAGTCAGAGATATGGATGAAGCACATCTTTTTTATGCAGTAGGGGGTGTAGATGAGATCATCTTTGCTTTTCCTCCGAGTATTGCAACCGATACCATGATACTGTATATTGAAGATAAATTGACAGGACTGGATATAAGGTTCACAAAG
>CAZCBU010000143.1:0-10441 GCA_964496995.1 uncultured Sulfurovum sp. | reverse complement strand
ACATAGATATTATTTGTCCCCTTGACTTTATAGGTATTCTGGTCTATGTCTGCTTCTATTCTGTTAAAGGGTGTGTTTTTTGTCATCTGAAGCTTCTCTAAAATAGACGGGGCTTTTACATTTGGGTAAAAACTGGCATCTTCAAAAGTGATCTCATCAAAATCAGTTTTAACCATTTTCTTGTCAAGATCAAATTCCAATATTTCTGCTGAAGGCATATAGACGATCCTCTCTTTATACAACTCCTCAAATGCAGAAGAGAAACCTTTGTCCTTAATGCGTATATGGTTACTCTCATCCATAATGATCACTTTTCCGTCTATACCATGGTGTTTAAAATAGTCCGCGATCAGACAAGCTCTCTCATAGGGTGCAGCAAGACAACGGTAATTCCCTTTAGGTACGGTAAGAATAAAATTGCCGCCTTTGAAGTTCTTGATCTTCTGTTTGAGGGTAATATGCTCAGAACCGGGAATAAATGCGGCAGGGTACTCATTTCTGAGTCTCTGCTCCAATAGTTTGTCATCTTTTGCCCAGTTAAAATAATCATACTCTATACCTACTGCAAAGACAAGATGATCATAGGTTATCTCTCCCTGGCTTGTGATGAGAATATCTCTCTTTTTATCGACATCTATGGCCGTGGCATTCACAAAAGTATAGTTGTTGTTGTTTGCTGCATCTATATAACTATGTGTTAAAAACTCCAAGTCTACCAGATCAACAAGCCATTCGTTACTCATGGGACAAGAGACAAAATGATCTCTTTTCTCTACAAGCACGACTTCACTTTCAGGGGCAAAAACTTTAACATGTTTGGCAAGTGCCAAGCCTGCCCAACCACCGCCCACGACAACAACTTTTGGATTTTTATTCTTTTTATTTACAGAGTCTTTAGCTTTAATTTGATTATGACTGAAGTTATTCTCTGCTCCATACCCGGATGTCACTGTTGAAAGCAAAGCTAATGAAGCTGCTTTTAATATATCTCTTCTCTCCATCAGTTACTGCTTGACATAGCGGCTTGTACAAGCCCTGATATTGTGATGATCTCTTTCATATTGACTCCTATAGTTAAATAAAGACAATATTACTCCTAATTAACTATAAATTACCTTATAATCATTATTATATATACTTATTTTATAGGGGAATTTAGACTTGCATAGCCAATATTAAACACCTTGTGTCGTATCAAAAACCCTGATATGCAGTCTGTCAGAGTAGCGAAAGTTGTGTTTCATACAGAATTCAAAAACGGCTTTGTCATTTTTCCAGATGGTATCTCTGCTTTCACCTACGGGCATACAAAAAACTTCAAGTTCAGGCAGAAGTGCCCTGATCTCACTGATCTCATCAAAAGCACTTGTATCTACCAGTGTTTTATCGATCGTGAACTTTAGAAAAGTCTCTTTGGAGTGGGACTGCAAATTTTTAAGTGCCTGGGGAACAATACGTTTGGATGCAGGCTCACCGGAGTTCGCCAGTTTCAGAGAAAGGGCAAAGATACACTCTCTATAGGCAGGATAAAGATCAAAATCGATCTCTACGGTACCATTGGTCTCAAAAGTGATCTGAATTCCCTCTTCTACCAGCCAGGAAACCACTTCATAAAAAGTTTGATCTGCATGGTACATCAATGGTTCACCACCCGTAATAACCACATTTGGCTTATAGCCTATATGTGAGAACTCTTCTGAGAGTTGTTTGATAAGAGAACGACTCTCATCCACTTTGATCCAGGACTTGGCATAGGAACTGTCCACAGCAAAGTAAGTGTCACATCCATAGCGTACTTCACCCTTGACCTCATACCTGGCACCAAAACCGGGACAGGAGAGATTGCATCCACCTGTACGAAGGAAATAGGAGGGCACCCCCGCATACTTCCCCTCTCCCTGTATGGAAAAGAATTGCTCAGTTAAATAAAACAAAATTTCTCATTTCTCATTTCTAATTTCTCATTTGATTGTGAAGCAATCACCCGCCTGTTTCATAAAAGGCACGGCTTGAGACTTCCTGTCCCTCTTCAAGTTCGCCTTCTATCCAACGGTTCTCTTTTGGCTTATCTTTTAACACCTGTGCCAATACATCTGCAGCACCCTGGATATCACCCTCTTTGACAGACTTTGCAATACTCAATGCTTCGTCGAAATAGAGGCAGGGAATGAGATTACCCTCGGCGGTAAGCCTGATACGGTTACAGTTTTCGCAGAAATCATGCTTATGCGGATCAATAAGACCAAACTGATAGCCGTCATCGAGTTCATAATTGAAAGAAGGACTTGCACCTTCTCGTCCAAGGGCATGTATCGTATGCTGTTCTTTCACTTTTGACAGGATCTCTCTTCCATGCATTCCTCTAAGTACTTCAGCAGCATGCCTGTTTTCCATGTATTCAATGAACCTCACTTTGATATTACGTGCTTTACAGTAATCCATAATATCAAGTATCTCATCATCATTGATACCTTTGAGCGGCACCATGTTGATCTTGACACCCAATCCTACTTCAAGTGCTTTGTCAATACCTTTCAAGACTTGTTCAAGTACATCTTTCTGTGCGATCTTCTGTGCCACTTCAGGTTTCAATGAATCCAAAGAAATATTCAATCGTTTCAACCCGGCATCTTTGAGTCTTTGCGCTGTCTGCGGTAAAAGATACGCATTTGTGGTCAAAGCCAGATCAATATCCGGCTTATAGTCATGGATCATTTTGATGAAAGTATCAAGATCTTCTCTTAAAAGCGGTTCTCCACCGGTAATACGGATCTTGTTGACACCCTCATCCATTGCAACTTTCATAAATAAAAAAAGTTCTTCAAAAGAGAGTAGATTTTCTTTGGGAACCCATGAAAAAGGTTTCTCCGGCATACAGTATTGACACCTGAAATTACAACGTTCTGTTACAGAAACTCTTAAATAATTGACTGTTCGTCCATGTCCGTCTATTAGCATGATCATCCATATATTCTATCGGCTAACTGGAAGCATATATCTTTAAAGTTATACGATAATTAATTTTTGTAAGGGTATCTAAATGTAGATAAGAGAGTGATGATGTGTATCAATAAAACGAAGATTATAAAAAGAGAAGGCGGCAGTACGGAAAACCGTACTGCCTTACCAGGAAAGCACTAATTAATAGTGACCTTTCCATCTTGACTTTTTCCATAGGAATGCCAAGCCTGTAAAGATAATGAAGAAAAGAATTACTTTTGGTCCAAGTTCTTCTCTCTTCGGTTTGGAAGGATCTCCAACTTCTTCAAGATATGTTTTTATTTTTTCATATCCTTCATGTGTCAGACCAACTCTAGGCATAGATGTACCAAGAAGCTGTGACTGTGGATTTTCCACGAAAGTTTCAAGGAAATGCGGAGATCTTGCTCTAATGATAATAGAAAGATCCGGTGGCAATTTACCCATATATGCTTTTACAAGATCCTGCTCATCAAGTACTTTGATCTTATAAGCAAGTTCATCTTTTTTATACTTGAACTTTGGTGTATCACCCAGTTGTGTTGTTTTTGCATAACGCATTGCGTGACATCTAGCACATGCTTCATCAAATGCTTCTTTTGTTGTGACTTCACCCGCTTTTTTTGTTTTAAGGTATGCAACCACATCAGCGATCTGCTGATCATCAGCCATCATTGATTTAATTGAACCCATTGGGTGGGTCATTGTATCTTTATACTTATGATCTACATTTGATGCCATTGCTGGATCTTTCAGTAGCGCGATAAGGTAATTTTTGTCATACAATGCACCTGCATGCTCAAGGCTTGGAGGGATCACACCACCCATGTTAGGCGCACCTTCCATGTGACAGCCCATACATGTAGCGAATGCAGCTTCACCTGCGGCAGGATCACCTTTAAGTTTAGAGATCTTTGCAACATCAGCCCAAAATACCTCTTTTGCTTTTGCTACGTCCTCTTTTTTAGCTGTTTTAGCCTCTTCGATATCTGCTGTACCGTCATAAACAAACCCGTGCCCCTCTACATGCTTATGCATTTGAGAGTGAGCGAACGGCTCAACACCCCAATAGAGCACTAGAGTAAAGATGGCTACAATTCCAAATATTTTTAATTCTTTCATTCTCTACCCCTTATAGTTTTTTTTCTTTTGATGTGATGATAGGTAATGCTATCCACAGTACGAAGAACATAATAGCAGCTACCAGACCAATATTTGCAAACAGTGCATCTGTCGGTGGCAATTTACCCATAAATGTCAATACGATCATATCGATCAGCATAGCCCAGAACCAGTACTTGAACAATCCTCTTCTACTTGCCGGAGCAACGTTTGGACTTCTGTCAAGGAATGGAAGCGCAAGGAAAATAACCTGTGCAATACCAAATGCGATCAAACCAAGGTCTTTAGAGAATGGTCTAAGGATCTCATAACTCCATAAAAAATACCACTCAGGGTAAATGTGTGCCGGTGTTTTAAGTCCATCTGCCGGGTCAAAGTTAACCGGATCCATTGCAAATTCAAAGTGGTAAAATACCAGGTAGAAGAATAAAATGAAATAAACGCCCATAACAAATACATCTTTACTTAAGAAGACTGGAGAGAACGGAATCACTTTAGACTCTTTTACTTTTCCTGCTTTGTAAAGCTCTGCAGCCTCTGCAAAGTCAAACTCTTCACCATCCTGATTGTTTACGTGAGGGATTCTCAATGTACCGAAGTGAAGCACAATAAGACCAATGATCGCCAAGGGGATCAACAATACGTGTAACATAAAGAATCTGGTCAAGAACGCATCTGCAGGAACATAATCCCCTCTGATCCACTCAACAAGACCATAAGCTTCAAGTGATCCACCTGAGAACAGGTTAGTAATAACCATACCAGCCCAGTAAGACATCTGTCCCCATGGTAACATATATCCGGAAAATGCTTCTGCTGAGAATGCAACAAAAAGTCCCATACCAGATAACCAGATAAGCTCTCTACCTTTTTTATATGAACCGTAGTAGATACCTGTGAACATATGGATATAAATGATCAGGAATACGAGTGACGCACCCACACCATGAATATGTCTCCATAACCAACCATAACCTACTTCCGACATGATCGTATAGTTTACAGAATCAAATGCCAAATTCGTATCAGGCTTGTAATACATCAATAAGAAGATACCTGAAACAAGAAGAATTCCAAATGTAGCCGCGAGTACCATACCCATTGCCCAAAGGAAGTTAATATTTTTAGGGATCCAGTATTCAGTCTGCATTACTTTTTTCAAAGTATTGACAGCTAAACGTTGATCCAGCCACTCATTGAGGTTTTTTGCTTTTTCAAAATGTGCCATAAATTCCTCCTTATACCGTTAGACCGGCGTCTAGCATTTTCTTATACTCTGGACCAACTTCACCCAAAACAAGCTTTGTCCCATCAATCTTAAATGGTGGAATTTCAAGCGGACTCGGCGGAGGACCGAAGATCTCGTGTCCAGATGCATCAAATTCACCACCATGACAGGCACACTTGAATTTATGATCATCCGGAACATACGCCGGAATACACCCAAGGTGTGTACACAGGCCTATAGAAACATGATAATGATCAGAACCAACTACCACATCTCTCGGGTCTTTTTTCATATCTGCTGATTTTTTCAAAACAAAGATAGGTTTACCCCTCCATTTTTCTACATTCAGCACATTCGGCTGTGCTGCACTTAGATCTATTGTTGTAAATCCTGCTGCCTTTACACTTGGTAACGGATCCCAAGAACGCTTCATAGCATAGAGTGCACCAATACCGCCCAGAGCGGTAAATCCACCTAATGCCATGCCCATAAAGTCTCTACGACCTTGTTCATTTTTAGCCATACCTCTTCCTTTCTTAAATGATAATTTTAACCATATATTATAGTACAAATGTGTTTAAATTCTAGCCATACTCAATACACACTGTATACCAATTATACTACTTATATAAATAATTTAAGTTAAAAGAACTTACTTTTAAACCAAATGTCCCTTACAATAAATTTTTTATTTTATTTGCATCAAAAGTTTTTATGGGTTTTTCTAAAACTTCACTTTTTTCCTGAATAGTTCTCTTCACTTCTTCCACATTAAAACCATCAACAATGGAAATACCATAAGATATTAATACCTCTGCAGGATAAAGTGCATCTTTTTTCAAATCAATATAGATCACCTTTGCACCGCAGGCTTTTGCCTCAAGTGCTGTTTGAGAAGAAGCTGTGACGATTGTTTGAGAGTTTTGGATCAGATCAAAATACTCTTCCGGTTCATGCAGTGTTGAAAAAAGTTTGGCAAGATCATCCTCATATTTGACAAAAAAGTAATTTCCTAAAAGCAGTTCCATATCAAAAGCTTTAAAAAAACCTTCGTTACTGAGGACTATTTTATCATAATCAGCATCATCAAGGAAAAAAAGTACCCTTTCTTCTTTCTTGTTCTGAGACTGATACATTTCATCTACGATCACAGCACTGATACACTCTTCGTCCTGACACGCTACTCTAATAAGTGTTTCTCCATGTACAGACCGGTCTTCAGGACTGTGCTCAAAACGCCAGACATTTTTAAAATCGGCACAATATTTGACCAAACGTCCATGATCATCTTCTGAAGAATCAATAATAATACTGTTCCCCGCTTCTGCTATAGCATCAATGTCCTGTACTGTCTCAATGGTCACATACTCTTTTACACCTAACTCTTTTGCAGCCAACCCTGCTCTAAAATCATTGACCAAAAGACGTGCTTCCACACCATTATCTTCCAGTTTTTTTACTAAAGCGGCACCCCGTCTTAGTCTGTCAAGCCCTATCTTATGTCCTGTATTTGCATAATAAAATACCATTAATTCTGTCCTTTAGGTGTTTTTCCTCTTTGCGCCATCTTAATATGCACATGAATGATCTCCAGTGCGGCAGGGGTCACTCCCGATATCTGCGATGCCGTAAAAAGAGTCGGCGGTGTTGCTTTTTCCAATTTTTCTACGATCTCATTACTCAAACCTGAAATATTACCATAGACAAACCCCTGTGGTATTTTGATCTTCAGCATATCATCCATTTTAAGTATCTGTTGCTGCTGTTTCTCAATATAACGGCTGTATTTTGCTTCAACCAGTATCTGTTCCATCACTTCATCATTATATTTGTTAAACTCCGGTAAAAGTGTGGTCAGTTTTTCTCTGTCAAAATCCCCACGGCCGATAACATCCATCCAACAGGTCTTTTCATTGATCTTCACTGCACCGATAGAAGCCAGTTTTGCTAAGAATTCTTTGGTGGGTGTCACATGATTGACCCGTAGAAAATCCAAAGCTTCTTCCAACGCTGCTTTTTTGACTTCGAACTTAGCCATATAATCCTCATCCAAAAGTCCCAATTCTTTTCCATATCCTGACAGTCTCATATCAGCATTGTCTTCACGCAGAAGCAGTCGGTATTCTGCACGGCTGGTGAACATACGGTATGGCTCTTTCGTACCCTTGGTCACAAGATCATCTATGAGTACTCCAATATATGCTTCATCACGTCTGAGAATGAAAGGATCTTTCCCCTGAATGCTTAAGACCGCATTGATACCTGCCATTAACCCCTGAGCCGCTGCTTCTTCATATCCGGTCGTACCATTGATCTGTCCTGCAGTGTAAAGCCCTTTGATCTTTTTGGTCTCCAAAGTATGTTTGAGGTCTGTAGGTTGAATATAATCATACTCTATCGCATAGCCGTAACGTACGATCTTTGCATTTTCCATACCTTCTACCGAACGTACCATTTCCAACTGTACATCGATCGGCAAAGAGGTACTCATACCATTAATGTAATACTCCGTCTCATCAATGGTCTGCGGTTCCACAAAGATCTGATGTCTCGGTCTGTCCCTGAAACGATTGATCTTGTCTTCAATACTTGGACAATATCGTGGTCCTACCCCTTCTATCTGTCCGGAGAACATCGGTGCTCTGTAAAAGTTACTCTCTATGATCTCATGGGTGGTCTCATTGGTATAGGTCACATAGCACGGCAATTGTGTTGGGTTAAAGGTACTTTTGTCTGTACGAAAAGAAAATGGTGGCGGCGGTGTATCTCCCGGTTGGATCTCCATATTTGAAGTATTTACAGATTTTGCATCGATCCGTGCACAGGTCCCTGTTTTCAGACGACCGATATTCAAGCCAAGACTTTTTAAATATTCAGCCAACTCTACCGAAGCGAATTCCCCCTGTCTTCCTGCTACCTGCTGTTTATCCCCGATGTGTATCAATCCATTAAGGAATGTCCCCGCGGTAATGATGACTTTGGAAGCCAGGTATCGATTCCCAAGCTGTGTGCTTACCCCTTTAACCTCTCCCTCTTCTACAATAAGACCATCAGCGATCTCCTGTTTCACATCAAGGTTCTCAGTATTAAGTACCACATTACGCATATAGATACGATACTCATCCATATCGATCTGTGCACGTGTTCCTCTTACTGCCGGTCCTTTGGAAGCATTCAGTGTCCTGAACTGTATCCCCGTTTTGTCGGTACAAAGGCCCATCTCGCCACCAAGGGCATCGACTTCTCTTACCAAGTGCCCTTTTGCAAGACCGCCAATGGCAGGGTTACAGGAAGAAGCACCGATCTGTTCAGCCAGTATGGTGATCATCAGTGTTCTTACTCCCATACGGGCAGAAGCCAAAGATGCTTCTATCCCCGCATGTCCACCACCAATTACTATGACATCATAATTCATTTTAAACCTTGTGCTATAATGTTGAAATTATATCGTATTCTATTCTTTAAAATGCGACTAGTCGCATGAGCCAACTGCTGAAGTTAACTCAGCGTTAGCGTAGTGTTTTGAACGCGTTCAAAACACGTCCTATAATAGTAAAGCGAATTATATCCAAATAAATTGAGGTACTATGTTTACAGGTCTTATCCGTGAAATCGCTGAAGTCAAAAGTTACAAAAACAACATTTTAAGTATCAAATCAAAACATAAAGCAAAAATTGGAGACTCCATTGCCATTAATGGTGTATGCCTCACTGTCATCAAAGTAAACCCGGACGGTTTTGATCTTGAACTGGCAGATGAGACACGTTCTATCATTGATGAGAGTAAGATCTCCGGTAAAGTACATATAGAACCTGCCATGATGATGAACGACCGTTTTGAAGGACATATTGTTCAGGGACATGTGGATTGTGTAGGTACAGTTTCACAAATCACAAAAAGAGAAAACGGAACTGACTTCATCATCAAAGTAGACAAAAAGTACATCCCTCACATCATCCCAAAAGGCTCCATCACCATAGACGGTATCTCTCTAACAGTAAATGATGTCTACAATGACAGTTTCAGGATCACCATCATCCCTCACACCTTACAGAATACTTTGATGAAAAACTATAGAGTAGGTACAAAACTCAACATCGAAACCGATGTCTTTGCAAGATATATTGACCATATTTTGGCACACAGAAGCGGTAAAAGATCTATGGGATGGAGTGAGATTGACAGTATACAAATGAGCTTTTAAAAAAAATTAATCATGTCTTTTGAGCCTTTCGGCAAGAATGCTCTTGTATGCTATTTATTATAATGGTGAGTGAATACCCACCCTACAAGTAATCTTTGTCTTTCATACTTTTGGCTGTAGGGTTTCTCACTTTTTTTAATTCCATATCTATATACTCAAAGCCTTCTAACATTTTTAATGAAGCTACCGTAGAGTAACGCATGAGTTCTGCTCGGTGTACATAAATAAAAAATCCATTTTCATACAATCCTAAACGTATGGCTGCTGCACTTGAGTAGGTAGTCAAAACAGCATCATCTTCACAGATGCCTCTGATATCAGCAAAATGCTCTTTGGTCCAAAGCAGTGGATTATGCGCAGGTGAAAAAGCATCCTGATAGACAATATCGATCTTCTCTTTTATCCTGGGAATGCTCTCTCTGGCATCTCCAGGCAGAATCTCTATTTTAAACTGTTCATCTGTGTAAGTCAGATCTGTTGCGATCGCTTTAATAATGTGTTTAATACTGTCAAATTCCGGGGGATATGCAAAAGTATCCAATGAACGGATAAGACCTTCATCAAATTCAGGAGAGAGAATATGTACTTTTGTTCTTATCTTTTGTTTTTTTAAATAATAGATCGTAGTAAAGGTATTGTAACCCAAACCAAAACAAATATCTAAGATCGTTAAAGTTTTATGTTTATTTTTTATAGAGAAAGCAGGCTTTACATGTTTTTCAAGACTTTCGTGCAAAGCACCGTCTTTGGTAGAGTGGTAGGGTTCATCAAACTCTTTGGAGTAGAGTGTATTGGTACCGTCTTCACAGAGGATGACCTCTTTTTGATCACGTAATTTTTCGTTATACATCAGTATGTTCAGCCTTTCGGCAAAAATTTATATTCATTCTTAACTGCTTCAATGGTG
>CAZCBU010000142.1:0-3985 GCA_964496995.1 uncultured Sulfurovum sp. | reverse complement strand
ACCTCTCTGGGTGGTCATAGCGTAAATAGAATAGATGTAGGCAGAGAGTGCACCGGAAGCTACGAGGGTATCCATATTGACCATGTGGTTTTTGAAACCATAGTAGGCACCGCGAAAAAAGATCCATCCGGAGTAGAAGAGCACAGGGGTGGCCAGAATGAACTCGGCAACATTGAGAATGTCTTTGAAATTCTGTTGCATGCCTGTAAAGTAACCGGCATAGTGGGCAATGGCGATCCACATGATGTTCATGGTCCCGAAAACAGCTACGAGAATACGGGAGTAGTAGGATTTTTTTGCCTGATTCGCACGCTCTTCCTGTAAAGAAGGGTCATAAGGGTATGCGTTGTAGCCGATGGAACGGATGGTTTCTATGATCTGTGAGAGTTTTATCTCTTCAGGATCCCAGACCACTTTGGCTTTGTTGTTGGTGTAGTTGATACTGGCTTCTATGATACCGTCTGTTTTATGTAACACTTTTTCATTGAGCCAGACACAGGCAGAGCAGTGTATGCCTTCAATGATGAGGTGGATCTCAGAAAGTCCGTCTTCATTGGTTTTGATGTATTTATTCTTGAATCCTTCCAGATCGAACTTTTCAAGATCTTCGGAGATTCGTGTACTGGCAGGCTGAAGGGTCGTATCACCGAGTTTGTCATAAAAGGTATCAAGTCCTTCACTTTCAAGCAAATGGTAGACCCCCTGGCATCCTTTGCAGCAGAAATACAGTTTTTGGTCATTTTTCTCTTCCTGGATCATAACCGATTCATCAAATTTGAGATTACAATGGGTACATGCTATTTCTGCCAAAAGATCCCTCTCCTGTAGGGTCGGTTCACCGACCAGAACTATATTAGGCGGTCGGTGAACCGACCCTACATTTATTTAATGATGGATTTTACCTAAATATGGGTAAAATCCTGCATGGAAAATATTCTCACTTTTGTAGCTATTTTAGTTGTTCTGGAACTTTTTGAAGCTTATATGCAGAAAGCAGATACACTCTACGGCGTGATGGAAAAGCTGTATGTATGGTATCAAAAGAGTATTTTTGCTTTCTTCCTGATCCATCCTTCATTCTATTTTGTACTTTTTGTGGTGATCGTGACAGATGTACTGAATCTCTATATAATACTTATTTTGACATTCAAGATCTTTGACCTTTTTTACAAGATCGAATTGATCAAAAGCATTTTCATCAGACAGAAAGTACCTGCAGACCTTTCAGCGATGCTTGAATGGAAGATCCCTTCATGGTTTTTTCTGATGGGTGTCGGGCTCTACCCTCCATTACTTTTTTATGCTTTGATGTAAGCGCAAGGGCGCTTCCGGTTGACTTTTCAGTTTAAAAGGAATATAATAACGCCACTACACGATAGAACGTTATCGTATATCTACATTCTAAATACCTGATTAGGTTAAATCATACCCAAAATAAGAGGACTTATGAGCGACACTAAAAAATCTTCTAATGGCAACGGTGCCAA
The DNA here is from genome assembly GCA_964496995.1 of uncultured Sulfurovum sp. Lineage (GTDB taxonomy): Bacteria > Campylobacterota > Campylobacteria > Campylobacterales > Sulfurovaceae > Sulfurovum. The sequence goes on along the minus strand of CAZCBU010000142.1, from coordinate 2,498 downwards.
CAGAAAAAATAGAACACATGTACCCGTACAGGGCTACAAGATCGAAGATCTCCAGCAAAAACCACTTGATGAACTTGTGACCATAGCCAAAGAGGTCAAAGTTGAGAACCCCAATGAATTCCAGCGTAAAGACCTTATTTTTGAAATTCTGAAATCACAGGTCAGTCAGGGTGGATTCATCCTTTACACCGGGATCCTTGAAGTGATGAATGACGGGTACGGTTTCCTGCGTTCAATAGACGGGAACTTTGCGAACTCAAGCAATGACACCTATGTCAGTTCTACACAGATCAAACGTTTTGCATTGAGAAACGGTGACATCGTGACCGGACAGGTACGTCCTCCGAAAGATCAGGAGAAGTATTATGCATTGCTTAAAATTGAAGCGATCAACTATGTCGCTCCTGAAAAATCAAAACAGAGACCGCTTTTTGATAACCTGACACCACTGTATGCCTCTGAACAACTTAAGATGGAATATAACCCGATGAAGATGACAGGAAGGGTTCTGGACCTCTTTTGTCCTATAGGTAAAGGGCAGAGAGCACTTATTGTCGCACCTCCGAGAACGGGTAAAACAGAACTGTTGAAAGAGCTTGCACATGGTGTGACCTATAACAATCCGGACGCTTCTCTTATGGTCCTGCTCGTAGATGAAAGACCTGAAGAGGTGACAGATATGCAGCGTTCAGTCAAAGGTGAAGTCTATGCATCCACATTTGACCTTCCTGCACAAAACCACGTACGTACTGCGGAAATGGTCATAGAAAAAGCCAAAAGACGTGTGGAGATGGGAAAAGATGTGGTCATCCTGCTTGATTCCATCACAAGACTTGCACGTGCGTACAATACAGTGACGCCAAGTTCGGGTAAAGTGCTTTCGGGTGGTGTGGATGCCAATGCCCTGCATAAACCAAAACGTTTCTTCGGTGCAGCAAGGAACATAGAAGAGGGCGGTTCTTTGACCATCATTGCGACAGCACTGATAGATACGGGTTCACGTATGGATGAAGTGATCTTTGAAGAATTCAAAGGTACAGGTAACTCCGAAGTGGTACTTAGCCGTCATGTATCCGAAAGACGTATCTACCCTGCGATCGATGTGACGAAGTCAGGTACAAGAAAAGAGGAGCTGATGGTAGATCCGGAAACCCTTCAGAAAGTCTGGGCGCTCAGAAATGCCATGCAGAACATGGAAGAGGTAGAAGGCCTTAAATTCCTCTTCTCTAAAATGATGAAAACAAAATCAAATGAAGAGTTTTTGTCAATGATGAACGAGTAGCGAAAAGCCGTTTGGCTTTTCGGATTGATGATTGATAATGGAGGATTGATAATGAAAGAGCGGGAAAATGTGATTCTTGATCTTTCATTTCAGTTTGCTGTACGCATTGTTAATCTCTATAAATATTTAAGCATTGAAAAGAAAGAATTTGTTTTATCTAAGCAACTTTTACGTTCAGGTACTTCCATTGGTGCAAATATAACTGAATCACAAGATGCACAAAGTAAAAAAGATTTCATCTCTAAATTATCAATTTCACTTAAAGAAGCAAAAGAGACAAGATACTGGATACTATTGTTGATTGAAACGGATTATTTAGATAAAACCAGTATACATGTACAATCATTGCAACATGAATTAACATCCATCATTAAACTTTTAACTGCTATTTTGATTTCTACCAAAAGTATGACACAATGAAAAAAAAATCATCAATCATCAATCATCAATTATCAACCCGAATGCTCCGAATAGGAGTATTCGACTCTGGTTTAGGTGGTTTGACGATCGTTAAAGCACTGACCAAAGTGATCAAAGGAGCAGAGATCTTCTATGTCGCTGATACTAAAAATGCACCTTATGGTGAAAAAACTCCTGAACAAATCCTCCAATTTAGCCTTAATGTCACGAAATATCTTGTAGAGCATCACCATATTGATGGTTTGGTCATTGCTTGCAATACCGCTACATCCGCTGCTGTAAAGACTATACGTGAAGCCTACCCTTCACTGGTCGTCATTGGTACGGAACCTGGGATAAAACCGGCATTTGAACAGACAAGTACGGGGAAGGTAGGTGTATTGGCAACACCGGCTACACTCAAAGGTGAAAAATATCAGCAGCTTGCCAATGCCTTATCCCAAAATAGAGAGGTGACACTTTTTGAACAGGCTTGTCCCGGACTGGTGGAACAGATTGAAAATGGGGAAACCCACAGTGACAAAACAAGAGAGATGTTAGAGAACTGGCTGCGTCCTATGAGAGAATCAGATGTTGATACGATCGTACTTGGCTGCACGCATTATCCTTTGGTGGCAGATGTCATAGAACATGTGATGCAAAGAAGATTAAATTTGATCCATACCGGAGATGCCATTGCCCAGTACTCTTTGGCGTTAAGTCGGGAGAATGGACATCGAAATGAAGGTGAGTTACATCTGAAACTGTATGCTACGGATCACATCTCCAAAGAGAGTGTAAAACATATCTTTGGTAA
>CAZCBU010000141.1:0-4242 GCA_964496995.1 uncultured Sulfurovum sp. | reverse complement strand
CCATCTTCTTTGTCAAGTTTAATGGAAATTTTTCCTGACCAGCCCTCTTCTTTAAATTTTTCATCTGTTAAAGAAAGGTAGTTGAATTTGTCTAAAGCATCACTGGAGTTCGATACCAGTTCACGTATAAAGATCTCTTTATTTGAGTAAAGAGAGTGTGTCATAAGTTTTAAAAGTTGTCCTATTTCTGTTTGAAATTGATGTTTTGCCATCGTTATTTCTCCTATATTGGTTTATTTTTGTAGGATTATAATATATTTTAGTAAATATTGCAAGTTTTTGAGAAAGATACTTTAGTCAATATGACTAAAGTTTATATTTAACTGTCTCATATTCTATTTTTTGATTGCAAAAAGGTTCCACTATAGGGTTGATTTAAGACAGTTTATAGTGTAAATGCATAAACGGTTTATGCGTACAGACACTTGAAGTATACTATTTATTGGTGTGAGCTTTACAGCCTAGTTTTTGCTGTTCTTTTAAAAGTTCTACACCTTTTTTCTCTGCATTTCTTAACATTTTCTTTTTATTACTACTCACCTTAATTCCAGGTAGCAATAATGACGAAGCTTTTTCTTCCCAATGAAAAGCACTGGTATTGTTTACCATAGTAGTAAATTCATGTAGTTTTATAAGTTTTTTATCTATAGCATCACAAGCATCAGACCTATCAGATGATATGGCAGGTTTCTTTATTACTGCCTTTTTATTAGCCGGTTGAGTAACAATAGGGGTTTTGGTAACGTATTTTTGACGCTTAACTTCAACTGCTACATCTTTTTCTTTTACATTGATAGCACGGGCATTATTCACTTTAGACGTAAGTTTATCTGTAGAAGATGTACGCAAAGAGATAGCAGTAGGTTTACTTACTACTCTCTTTTTATCTGCTACTTGAGTACGTGAAGCTATAGGTGTTTTGCAATCATATTTTTGACGCTCTGCTGCATACTCTGCATATTTCTTCTTTGCATCTCTTAACATTTTCTTTTTGTTATTACTCACCGTAATCCCCGGTACTGTAAGTGCAGCAGCTTTTTCTTCTAAATGAAAAGCACTGGTATTGTTTACCATAGTAGTAAACCTATCTAATTTCATGATTTTTTCATCGATAGCAGTACATGAATTAGATGAAAAAATACTATAATCTGCAACAGCCATTTGACTGGTACAAGCGATTATGAATGTCGCGATAGTAAAAAAAGAGTGTGTAAGAAGAAGCGTTTTTTTCATAAGAGATTCCTTTAAAAAATATTATAGCAGAAGCACCGCAAAACAAACTGTATCTTTTAAAAATCCAGACCAAATAAAAGGTTTGTGGTGGTTTTATTATTTCCTACATTGACTGCAGGATTGGTATCATTAATATGATTCACCGATAATTTTACAGATAAAAAATCAAATAGTGGAATGGTAAAATTTAAATTGGATCTAAATATCCAATCTTCACCTATATTTTCCAGACTCGGATAATAGATCAGGAAACCATCGATGATAAAAGTATTGATGAATGCAACATCATCCATTCTGTATTTTCCACTTAATCCCAATGCTCCTGCTGCAAAGTTCTTATCCGGGTAGAGTTCTCCCACATATGTTGTTTTGGCATAACCAAGACCAATAGTGGGTTCCAACCAGACAGATCTACCAAAATCAAAACGATACCCATACCCTAAAGAGGGGATATAACGGTTCTTGACAAATCGAATACGGTCATAATCAGCTGCCAGAGAGGCATACCAGAACTGATCATTTTTAAAATGGTTTTTATATGTCAATATACCTACCAGTTCATCAGTATAGTCATACTTAGGCGTGGTTGCTGTTTCTCGTGTTTCATACTCATAATCTATATAGAGCTTTATCTCATGCTCTGCCTTCTTACGTTGCAAATTAAACTGAACATCCACAGAGTTCTTGATCGTACTTCCCTGCTCCAGTTTAAATCCTACGTTAATATTTCCTTTCGTATACGGAAACTTGTTTCGTACCCTATTCTCAAATGAATCATCATCTGTAACGGACATAATAAAGTTGTCAATACTGGCTATCTTGACCGTTCGTTCTTTGTTATCATTTTGTACTACCTTTAAATGGGTATTGTCTTCAATCCCCACGATACGCCCTTCAATATCCATACGATTGTAGGAGATATGGTAGGAATATTTTGTACTGATAGACTCTATATCCTTATAGGCAAAGCGGCTTAATCCTTCACTGTAAAGTAACCTGAAAGAAAGTCTCTCCGGACCAATCTTCACAATTTTCCCATAAAGTGTCATACCATGGACCACAATGGTATCTTTGATCTCCTCTTTTTCAGAAGGTTTTTCACCATTAATATAGCCACCGGCAAAAATTGTGCCTGTAAAAAGTATAAAAAATAAAAAATATTTGATCAGATTTAAAAACATAGAGATTCCCTTCCCTCTAACAATAAGCAGTTGATAAAAAAATTATAGCTGAATGTAACTGTTAATTTGTAAGATTTAATTTACCCTGCGATAGCAAAACAAATTGGCAGCTAGATTGCTTACTCTTAGTTTGCATTGGATTTGAGGGTTGGAGCGAAGGAGTTTACGTACAGTCAGTGACTGAACGACTCCCTCAAAGATGATGTGAGATAAGAGATAAGGTTATTCCCATTCGATTGTTGCCGGGGGCTTGGAAGATATATCATACACGACCCGATTGATCCCGTCGATCTCATTAATGATCCGTCTACTCATCCCCTCAAGGACATCGTGCGGTATATGTGCAAAGGTTGCTGTCATTCCATCTACAGATTCAACCATACGGATACAGACTGTATTATCATAGGTTCTGTTATCACCCATAACCCCAACTGACTGTACATTCAGTAAAACGGTAAAAGCTTGCCATACTTTGTCGTAATATCCGGTAGCTTTAAGCTCATCTTGCATAATAGCATCTGATTCCCTAATAAGATGCAATCCCTCTTCTGTTACTGCACCCATGGTACGAATAGCAAGTCCCGGTCCGGGAAAAGGATGTCTGCCGATCATATCTTTTGGCAAACCTAATTCAAGACCAAGTTTTCTGACCTCATCTTTAAATATTTCTCTTAACGGTTCCACCAGTTCAAAGGTCATCCAGTCAGGGAGTCCTCCAACATTATGATGTGACTTAATGGTCTTTGACGGCCCTTTGACCGAGACAGACTCAATGACATCAGTATAGAGTGTTCCCTGTGCAAGGAAAGCCACATCTGTATGCTTTTTTGCTTCTGCATCAAACACTTCAATGAATTTTTCACCGATCGCTTTACGTTTTGTTTCAGGGTCAGAAACACCCTCAAGTGCTTTCATAAACTCTTTTTTTGCATCCACTGTAATTAACGGGATATCTAAAAGCTTGAACATAGCCTGTACCTGCTCTGCTTCATCTTTACGTAAAAGTCCCTGATCTACAAATACACAAATAAGCTGTTCATTTGGCAAGGCTTCATGTAACATGGCAGCAACAACGGAAGAGTCTACCCCTCCGGATACACCGCAAAGTACTTTTTTATCCCCTACCTGAGCCTGGATAGCAGCGATCTTCTCTTTGGCAAAAGAACCCATATTCCAAGTACTTTCACAGCCACAAATATGTTTTGCGAAGTTCTTCAGCATTGCTGTACCTTCTACAGAATGGTGTACTTCCGGGTGAAACTGGAAGGCATACACTTTTCTGCTTTCATCTGCGATCGCTGCATACGGTGAATTCTCACTGGTTCCAATGATATCAAAGCCTTCAGGGAGTTTTTCTGCTCTGTCTCCGTGACTCATCCATACAGTAGAGTTGTCTGGAATTCCTTTAAAAATGGAAGAGTCATTTTCTATTTTCAGTTTGGCTTTTCCATATTCATGATGGTCAGCAGCAACCACTTCCCCGCCAAAGTGCTGTGTGATCAGTTGCATACCGTAACAGATACCCAGGATCGGCAGTCCAAGCTCCCAGATACCTTTGTCTGGCTTATAAGCATCTTCTGCATAGACAGAAGCCGGTCCACCCGAAAGAATAATACCTTGGGGCTTTCTTGCTTTAATATCTTCCAATGCTTCTCTGTAGGGTACCACTTCTGTATAGACGCCTGATTCTCTTAGTTTCCTGGCAATAAGTTGTGTATATTGTGAACCAAAGTCTAAGACTAAAATAGGTACTTGTTTCATAGATTGTTTCCTTGTATTTGTATAAATAAATCTTTTTCCAAAAACTTATTTATATCAATAGCAGAAC
>CAZCBU010000140.1:0-2543 GCA_964496995.1 uncultured Sulfurovum sp. | reverse complement strand
TATGCAACCGTTCTAACGGCAGAAGATCTTATTAATACCGTGAAGTATCTGATCAAAGTCAAGAATGGTCAAGGTCACATTGATGACAGAGATCACTTGGGTAACAGAAGGATCAGAGCGATCGGTGAGCTTCTTGGTAACGAGTTGCACAACGGTCTTGTGAAGATGCAAAAAGCGATCAAAGACAAGATGACAACGGTTTCGGGCACACTTGATGAGTTGATGCCTCACGACCTTGTGAACTCTAAAATGATCACAAATACCATTCTTGAATTCTTTTCTTCAGGACAACTTTCTCAGTTTATGGATCAGACGAACCCACTTTCAGAAGTGACGCATAAAAGACGTCTTTCAGCATTGGGTGAAGGTGGTCTTGTCAAAGAGAGAGCCGGATTTGAAGTCAGGGATGTACACCCGACCCACTACGGACGTATCTGTCCGATCGAGACTCCGGAAGGGCAGAACATTGGTCTGATCAACACATTGGCTACGTATTCTAAAGTAAATGAGCACGGATTCATTGAAGCACCGTACAAGGTGGTAAAAGACTGTCAGGTAACAGATGAGATCATCTATATTACTGCTACACAGGAAGAGGACAAGTGTATTGCTCCTGCTTCAACAGTATTGAGCGAAGACGGGCGTATTGTTGAAGACCTTATCGAGACAAGATTGAACGGTAATATCGAGTTGAACGATGCGAAACGTGTTGACCTGATCGATATCTCTCCTTTGATGATCTCCGGTTCAGCAGCAGCATTGATCCCGTTCCTGGAACACGATGATGCGAACCGTGCACTTATGGGATCGAACATGCAGCGTCAGGCAGTGCCTTTGTTGAAGACAGATGCACCGGTTGTCGGTACAGGTATGGAAGCGATCGTTTCCCGTGATGCATGGGAAGCAGTGAAAGCCAGACGTTCGGGTAAAGTGGAAAAAGTAGATGCAAAAAGTATCTACGTGATGGGTGAAGATGAAACAGGTGTATTCATAGACCATTATCCAATGGAAAAGAACATGAGAACCAACCAGAACACCACATTTACACAAACACCAATTGTAAAACTGGGTGATACAGTTGAAGCAGGTCAGGTTATTGCTGATGGTGCCAACATGGATCAGGGTGAGCTTGCGATCGGTAAAAACATCATGGTTGCATTTATGCCTTGGTACGGATACAACTATGAGGATGCGATCATCATCTCCGAGAAGATCATTAGAGAAGATACTTTTACTTCAGTGCATACTTATGAGAAAGAGGTGGAAGCAAGAGAGTTGAAGCACGGAACAGAAGAGATCACAAGAGATATCCCAAATATCCGTGAAGATGAGTTGCTTCATTTGGATGAATCAGGGATCGTTGAGATCGGTACCTATGTCAAACCAGGAATGATCCTTGTAGGTAAAGTTTCTCCAAAAGGTGAGATCAAACCAACACCTGAAGAGAGACTTCTTAGAGCGATCTTTGGTGAAAAAGCAGGACATGTTGAGAACAAATCACTTTACTGCCCGGCTTCTATGGAAGGTGTGGTCGTTGACATTAAAGTCTTTACAAAAAAAGGCTATGAAAAAGATGCAAGAGCGATCCAGGCCTATGAAGAAGAGAAAGCAGTACTTGACGGAGATCATCATGATCAACTCCTTATGATCGACAGAGAGGAGATCTTACGTATCTCCAACTATCTTTCTTCTCAGGAATTGGCAAAAGATGTAACGATCGGTGAGACTGAGTTCAAAGCAGGGTCTAAAATCGATGAAACAACGATCAAAGGTGTGAACAGATTTGCACTTAGAGGTGTGGTACAGTCTTATTCTGATGATGTTCAGAACGAGTATGAAACATTGAAGAACTACTTCCTGAAGCAGAAGAAAAGACTTAAAAATGAACATGAAGAGAAATTGAGTATTCTTGAGAAAGATGACATCCTTCCTTCAGGTGTAACAAAACTTGTAAAGATCTATATCGCGACAAAGAGAAAACTCAAAGTTGGAGATAAAATGGCGGGACGTCACGGGAACAAAGGTATTGTTTCCAACATCGTACCTGAGATCGATATGCCATACATGGAAGATGGAAGACCGGTTGAGATCATTTTGAACCCGCTGGGAGTACCTTCGCGTATGAATATCGGGCAGATCCTTGAAGTACACCTTGGTCTTGTAGGTAAGAGACTGGGTGAGCAGATCGCTGAAATGTTTGAAGCACATCAAGAGAGTTTTGTAAAAGACCTTAGAGCAAAAATGATCGAGATCGCTGATGTAGCGAAATTGATGAATGCCAAAGAGCTTCTTGGCAACATGTCTGATGAAGATCTTATCAAATACGGTAGAGACTGGTCAACAGGTGTCAAGTTTGCTGCTCCGGTATTTGAAGGAGCGAATCAGGCTGAATTTGACAAACTGTTCGAACTTGCAAAAATCGATTCTGACGGTAAGATGAACCTGTATGACGGGAAAACCGGTGAAAAGATGATCGAGCGTGTGAATGTCGGGTACATGTATATGCTTAAACTTCACCACCTGGTCGATGAGAAAGTGCATGC
>CAZCBU010000139.1:0-2928 GCA_964496995.1 uncultured Sulfurovum sp. | reverse complement strand
AGAATTACCGTTTTTTATGCAATTGTTGTCAAGAAAAGTTGTGTGCAATGATGAATGAAGACTGTGAGATCATCTATGATGAGGCAGAATCAACACTTTTTTGTTAGTTTCGTAATAAGTTAAGATACCTTACCCCAACTTATGATCTTACAATATACTTGATGGCGTTGATATAACTTAAATTATTTAATGACACTTTTCTGTATGCAATATCAAATGCGGTACCATGATCAACAGAAGTTCTGAGTATCGGTAAATTTAGAGAGACATTGATTCCTTCATCAAAATATAATGCTTTTAACGGCGCCAAACCCTGGTCATGGTACATGGCGATGTAGTGGGTGTAGTTTTTCCTTGCATTTGGGATAAATGCAACATCCGGTACCAGAGGAGCAGTGAATATCCCTTCTCCCAGCAACTCATGTACATTGTCAATGGCTTGTTGAATGATAGTCTCTTCATTTCCAAGTACACCATCATCTCCTGCATGAGGGTTCAGTCCAAGAACAGCGACTGCTTTATTGGGTTTGGCAGTTTTGTAAAAGTCCAGTAAAAACCGTGTTAAATGTTTTTCATTGATGCTTCCTGCTACTTCTTTGAGTGGGATGTGTTCGGTGAAAAGTGCTACATACATTTTCTCACACCCCAGCATCATAATGGCTTCGGCATCAAAAAAATCCCGGAGTGCATCGGTATGGCCCTTGTACTGCACACCTGCCAGCTCCCATGCTTTTTTATGTATGGGAAGGGTGCAGATGGCATCAACTTTTTTGAGGTCAGCAAGATTGACCGCTTTTGCAAAAGATTCATAAGCGTATTTCCCACTCTCTTTACTTACTTGACCCGGCTCAATCTCAAAATCTTGGGCTATGTTTTTCATAGTTGTAAAATCATCAGGAATACTCAGTCCCAGTTTTCGAGATGCCTGTTTGAGCATTTCATGATCAATACAATAGACAGGATCAATGATGTTGGAAATAGTCTGATGATTTTCCAGTGCAAGCTGAATACCTATACCGTTCAGGTCTCCGATCGAGATGGCTACTTTTTTCACTATAATACCCTGCGCTTTATCGTATCAACATTGCTTTCATATCCAGGATCGCCTGTTCCAATCCGATATAGACTGACCGTGCCACAATGCTTTGTCCAATATTCAACTCCTCAATGGTCTCGATCTCAACGATCTCTTTTATATTTTGCATATTCAGTCCGTGTCCTGCTGCCACACGTAGTCCTCTCTCCATGGCATCACAGCTTAAAAGGCGAAGATTTCTCAATTCATCATCAAGCATCTGTTCAAGTATTTTGCGGGAGAGTTCAAGTTCGGGGATGCTGTGGTGTGTTTTACTTAAATTGGAGTAGAGCATGGCATAGATATTGGCATATTTTCCTGTATGGAACTCTATCCATTCCACACCCAGATCGAGGGATGCTGTGACTGCATTCAGGGTGGGGTCAATGAAGAGGGAAACATCTATTTCCTCTTTTTGCAGTCTTTGGATGGCTTCTTTGAGTTTTGGCTGTTCACCTTCTACCGCCAGACCACCTTCTGTGGTGACCTCTTCACGTTTTTCTGGAACAAGTGTAACTCTATGAGGTCTTAAATTACAGGCGATATCGATCATCTCCGGTGCAATGGCACATTCAAGATTGATCGGAAGCATAGAGAGTTCAATGATATTCCTGGCATCCGTGTCCTGCATATGACGTCTGTCCTCACGTAGATGAATGGTGATCTGGTCAGCACCTGCACGCCTGCAGATACCCAAAGCATCCAGAGGATCAGGATCGGCAACTTTTCTGGCTTCTCTCAATACAGCAATGTGGTCTATGTTTATACCCAATAACATGATAGGAAACTCCCCGGTATTTTATTGGTTTGATTATAGCAAAAGTTTTTGTATAATCCGTTCAAACTGTACTTTGGAGTGAAAATGTCAGAAAAGAAACCTCTTCCTGTTAGCAAATACAAAGATATCAAGCAGAATATCGGCAACGGGAAGCCAAGCATTTTAGCCTTTGGTATGAGCCACTGCTACAGCTGTTTGGCTATGTCCAAAGTATTTGCAGAGGTGTTGGAAGTACATCCGGAGTATCAGATCTACTCCATAGACGGGCAAAAAGAACGTTTGGTGAGTCGTGACAGATACAAACTCAAAGAGATGCCGACACAGCTTTTTTTTGATCCTGAAGGCAATGAAATATTCAGACATACCGGAGCGTATAAAAAACCTGTATTGGATATTATTTTAAAAAAATATGGATTTATATAAAGCATAAGTTAAGGTAAATCCAACCATAACCAACATTTCGATATAATCGCGACAATATTATTTAAAGGCTTATAAAATGGCAAAAAGAACGATTAAAAAAGCAGTATTGGCGTATTCAGGCGGGCTTGATACAAGTATTATTTTAAAGTGGCTTCAAGATGAGTATAACTGTGAAGTCGTGACCTTTACCGCTGACCTCGGACAGGGGGAAGAGGTGGAACCTGCACGTCAGAAAGCGCTGGATATGGGTATTAAACCTGAAAATATTTTCATTTTGGATCTTAGAGAAGAGTTTGTCAAAGATTTTGTTTTCCCAATGTTCAGAGCCAATGCCATTTATGAGGGTGAGTATCTTCTTGGTACCTCCATTGCACGTCCGCTGATCTCTAAAAAACAGATCGAGATCGCACATGAAACAGGTGCAGATGCCGTCTCTCACGGTGCAACAGGAAAAGGGAATGACCAGGTACGTTTTGAACTGGGTTACCTTGCGCTCGATCCGGATATTGCCGTGATCGCACCCTGGAGAGAGTGGGATCTGAATTCACGTACCAAACTGCTTGCCTATGCGAAAGAGCACGGGATAGATATTGACGGTAAAGGCCAGGCAAAGCCGTATTCAATGGATGCGAATCTGCTTCATATCTCTTAT
>CAZCBU010000138.1:0-3551 GCA_964496995.1 uncultured Sulfurovum sp. | reverse complement strand
CACTTCATCACCCATATCATGTCCGAAAGTATCATTGACTATTTTAAATTTATCTATGTCAAGCATAAAGAGATAGTAAGAAAACTGTTCTCGTACATTCCGAGTAAATAATGTACCGACTTTTTCAAAAAAACGACGTCGGTTTGCAATACCGGTCAAAGGATCCTTATAGGCAAGCTGTTCCAGTTCTTTTGTATATTGCAATGCCATTTTTCTATAGTTCACTTTTTTACTTGCACGTCGCAATACTTGCAAAAATGGTTCTGAACGCATCGGCTTCACAAGATAAGAGTCAATCCCCATATTAATAAGGTCAAGAAGATAATTTGCATCATTGTATGCAGAAAATACGATGATCACCTGTTCAGGATTATGTTCCAGAACTTTTTGACTCATTTCTATACCTGTAAGTTTTGGCATACTGATATCAGTGATGACCAGATCAGGATAAGACCCGCTCTCATTCTTATGGGAAAGAAATTCTTCCAAACCGTCCTGGCCATCCTTTGCCAGGATCACGACTTTAAAAAAGTCATACAGAATTTCTGCTATTTCCGCCCTCTGCAATAGATCATCTTCAACATAAAGGACTGTCAGGTCTTGACTGAGTTTCATTAATTCATCTATATGTTTCATCTCTTCTCTTTACTGTTTTTATGCTATAGTATAACCCAAGAATGTGTCTGAAATGTCACAGGAAAGAGAATATATGATTTTTTTGAGAGTATTGCCAATAATATTTTTTTTCACTATATTTCTTCATGCTGCCAATGAATCCAACACTATCAATATATCAGCCGAAAAAACTCCACCGTTTCTCTATTTGACCGATCAGGAAAAACAGTTCCTTCAAGAGAAAAAAGTGCTCAAAATGTGTGTGAATCCGGATTGGATGCCTTATGAGAAAATAGAAGCAGGGAAATATACAGGTATCAGTTCAGACTATATACAACATATTTCAGCACTTATTAAAACCCCTATACATCTTGTTGACACCAAAACATGGAGTGAATCTTTAGCCCTGTTTAAAGATCGCCAGTGTGACATACTGCCTCTTGTAACCTCTTCACCCTCTCGTGCGTCTTTTATGAATTTTACAAAACCCTATTTTACTTCTCCCCTTGTTGTCGCTACCTTGAATGACAAATCCTTTGTCTCGGATCTGTCCAAACTGAAAGAACAGAAGATCGGTATTCTAAGGAACTATGCAAGCAGTGAGATCCTCCAGCATAAATATCTCAATGTGAATTTCGTCCAGGTCGATACGCTGCTCGAAGGTCTGGGGAAAGTAGCAAATGGCGAACTTTACGGTTTTGTGGATTCACTGACCACGATTGCCTATCAGATACAAAAACGTTTTCCCACACAATTGAAGATCGCTGCCCAGCTTCATGAAGACATTGCAATGAGCATCGGCCTGCACAAAGATGATCACCTCTTGCTGGAAATTCTTAACAAGTCAGTCGATCTTGTCAAAGATGACACCAAGAACAATATTGTCAACGATTGGATATCTGTCAAATTTGACCGTCCTGATCTCCAGTCATCCATTCAGGCTTTCTGGAAGATCATATCTCCCATTCTTCTTCTGGGGATCCTGCTGATCATAAGCCATTATGTTCTACGCCAATATAATAAAAGACTCAAAAAACAGGTACATCTCAATATAGAAGCTCTCAGAGAAAAAGATGAAATGCTTCTGCAGAAACAGAGAATGGCCGCTATGGGAGAGATGCTCAGTCTTATAGCACATCAGTGGAGACAGCCTCTTGGTGCCATCAATTCTGCGATCATGGGTATCAATATAAAAATAGAGAGTGGAAGATTTGATCTGAATGATCCCGAAGAACAGAAAAAATTTCTTGACTATTTGAAGCGAAAACATGACAGTATTATTGATTCTGTGCAGTATTTATCAACGACCACGGATGATTTCAGAAACTTTTTCAACCCCAATAAGAATAAAGAACTTACACCTTTGGTAACACCAATCGAAAATGCATTAAAAGTAATAGAGCACTCCTTGAGGAAAAATGGTATAGAGATCATCAAAGAGCTGCAGATAAACCCTAAAGTGACCATGTATCCCAACGAGATCATGCAGGTACTGTTAAATCTTTTGAAAAACAGTGAATATAATTTTTTAGATAAGAATATCCAAGATCCGATCATCAGCATTGAAACATTTTATCAGCAGCACAACAGTGTTATCCGTATCTGTGATAACGGGAGCGGCATACCTAAAGAGATAGCCAAAAAAGTATTTGAACCTTACTTTAGTACCAAAGAGGAAAAACACGGTGCGGGACTTGGCCTTTATATGTCAAAAGTAATGATAGAAGAACATCATGATGCTTTACTGCATATGGTCAACCAGGACAGGGGTGTCTGTTTTGAGATCATCTTTAAAAATACAGACCAGGATTAAATACATCTAATTATGTGTTGTCAGCTTGTATCCCATGGCATAGATACTGCGAATAGCAGAAGATGGCAGTTTTTTACGCAGCTTGAAGACCATATTTCGTATGCTTGTTTCACTAATATCGATATTGTTCGCATAAAAATCATTCAAAATATCTTCATTAGTACATATCTGCTCTTTTTTTCGAACCAGTAACTGCATCAGCAATATTTCATTGCGCGTCAAAGTGATCACCGTTTCACCTTTTTGCAGGACCGATGTTTCTGTATCCCACAGATAATCCTCCCCCAGGTCGATCAATACAATATCTTCCGGATCATCTTCTCTGTTCGCATTCACCTTATTGCTTACCATACAAAGTACTTCCATCAGTGATTCATGTTCAATTGGCTTCGTAAGGAACTGTGAGATATTCGTATTGATCAGCTCAAGCAGATACTCGCTGTCGGTATGTGCAGACAATACAATGATCTGCTGATCCGGATTTACCTTGTGTATTTCTTTACTTAAGGCTACCCCATTCATTAGCGGCATTTGGATATCGGTCATAACAATATCAAAATGCTTTGCATGCTTTGTATAAAATGTCTGATAAACAGAAAATCCTTCTTTGCCATCTGCAGCAACCTCCACTGTTTTGAACAGATCTTCAAATATTTCCGCCATATCATTTCTTAAAGGCTCATAATCCTCTACGAAAAGTAACGTCAGGTCTTTGGTCTTTTTAAAAAGTGTCTGATAATTCACTGCCATTGGCTTCTTCTTTCATCTTTATACATAAAATAGGATCCAATACTGAGGCTGAAGAACAATAGCATAAGCATATACATCAAGCCAATAAGCACTAGGATTTGTACTATCACTATTGGTCACATTGTTGAGGGTGACTGTATCACTACCTCCATAGAATTTTTGAAAACCATTAATATCATCTATGTATATAATTGCATCATCACCAGACGTTTCAGATGGCGTACATGCAGCATTAATAATAGAAAAAAATAGAATCATATGAAAGATAAAGGATAATAAACGTGTCTTTTTTACACTCATACCCACCTCCTTTACTTTTTATTATTATACTATAAATCTCACTCAAACAGTAAGCCGCATCATGCTATAGTGT
>CAZCBU010000137.1:0-5279 GCA_964496995.1 uncultured Sulfurovum sp. | reverse complement strand
TGATGATATTCTTTTTTTCTACCGCACCGGTAAAAGCAATTTTGACGCCGTCTGTTGTTTTAAATACGTTTTTATTCATTTTGTTTCCTTGTTGTATATAGGGTTTAAATTGGTGTAGTGGGGACACTACACCCTACGGGGTCCTGTAGGGCGTTTGTACCCTTACAACACCTTCAGAACTTCAGGAAGCAACACAGATCTTATTTCAGACAGTGTCTCTTCAAACGCTTCATACGCTTTTCCGTCCGGGTCTTCAAATGAAATATGCAGGGTCTTGACAGCCTTGGGGAAGACAGGGCAGGTCTCTTTAGCATTGTCACACACAGTGACCACAAGGTCATAGTCATTGTCTATAACGGTATCAAGCGTCTTGGAATGGTATTTTTCATCCCAGATACCGGCTTCTTCCAATACTTTCTTAGCATTGGGATTGACCCTGCCTGATGCTTTCACACCCGAAGAGTCTGCAGAGATACCGTTAAGTTCGGCATTGATGAGTGCTTCGGCAATGATACTTCTGCAAGAGTTTCCCGTACAGAGTATGAGTACTTTTTTACGATTCGGCATTTGGTGCCTCACTGTACTTGACTTTAGTTCTTGTATCCATAGTTTATTCCTGAGTTTTATTTTCAGGAAGTATAGCAGAATAGTTTTTATATATCAAGATATCTTGATGTATTGTGCATTCTTAAAGAACTGTGAATAATACATACTTACTGCACAGAGTCTCAGTATACTGTAAAAAAAGGAGGTATACTCCATGGCAATCACGTTAAATCATACGATCATCAATGCCAAAGACAATGTACTCTCAGCACAATTTTATGAACGGATCTTTGGTTTTACCTTTGTTCAGGAGTGGGGACACTTTGCGGTGCTGAAAGTGAATGAGACACTGACCTTTGATTTCTTGACCAAAGAGAGATTCTCGAGACAGCATTATGCCTTTAAAGTCTCCGAGAAAGAGTTTGATGAGATATTTGAACGGGTTAAAGAGGAACATATATCTTATGGCAGTGATCCTTATGACAGGGAAAATATGAAGATAAACCATCACAATGGCGGAAGAGGTGTCTATTTTCCTGATCCGGATGGGCATATCCTGGAGATCATTACTAAAGATTATGTGTTAGACTGAGAAATACAATTTTCTGAAAGGATATTTCATGTTTTTTGTAAAGAAGGAAGAGATAGATCAAAGTTGTACTACGGGTGCCAACACAGAAGCACATAACTGCTGTACGGCACAACCCAAAGGTAAAGCAGAATGTCCGGAATGCCATAGTCTTGCAAAAGGTGTGTTGGGAAAAACACTGGCACACCTTTTGAAAGAGGAGACGAAGTCCTGGTTTGAGTGTCTGGACGGGTTTTATTATTGTAAAACGCCTGCATGCAAGACAGTCTATTTTAGAGACAACACGGTTTTGACACAGGATGACCTTACTGTTACGGTAGGATTGAAAGAGGGTGCTGTACCGGCAACGGTATGTTATTGTTTTGACTGGACGAAAGAGAAGATCAAAGCAGAATTGGAAAAAAACGGATCCACAATAGCGCTTGAAGATATAAAAAGGAAAATGGAAAATCCCGGTTGTAGCTGTGAGATCCTCAATCCAAGTGGCGGATGCTGTCTGGGAGATGTAGGTAAAGTAATCAAAGTATTGAGTGCTGATATATAAGGAAAAATAGGTTTTATCTCACCCTCTAATTATCGTGCACATCCGGCTTTTAATTCTGGGATATCCATTTCCAAATAAGAGATCTCCTTGAGCACATTCTGCCGAAATTTATCGAGAGGGGAGCGGATAGCATAGTAGGCCCAGCGTCCTTTTCTTTCTACTTTGAGGAAACCTGCCTCTTTGAGTATCTTAAGGTGGCGCGAGATACGCGACTGTATCATACCAAAAGAGTTTTCGATGTCACAAACACAGACTGCACCGTTTTCGTTTATGAAACGCAGAATGGTAAGTCGTGTTTCATCGTTAAGGGCACCGATGGTTTGTAAAAATGTTTGCATGTTTACTCTTTTAGTTGATATCTGCTTTATTCCTAAATTTGACATGGTTCTGCTCCATGTCAACTTTGAAAAGAAAATTTCCCCACTCCAACGTATTGTTCATGTCTGGCATGAGGGTGAGATTCTCCATAAATGCCTTTTCATCTTTTTCTTTGTAGTAGAAAGATCCAAAAAGTGTATTGCTGTCCAGGTCATGTGTCTCGGCTATCTCATATGCAGATTCAGGCAGGATTGACGGTATCCATCCTTTTTGAATGGCTTGTTCCTGTTTTACCATTGCTATGTCCTGATATTTGTTGATCTGTACATCACCGAAATAGTGTGTGAGCATGAAATAGACTGCAATAAAGAAAAGCAGCATAGCGAGCAATATTTTTTTTACCATAATTTCTCCATATTATTTATTTTTATGTAACAGCAGGAACAACCCCAGTGATGCGGCTGATACCAGGATAATAGATGCGCCCGAAGTCAGATTGTAGCTATAGGAAAACCAGAGCCCTGTAAGGGTGAAGAGGGTGGCTATCATCCCCGAAATGAACATCATGCTCAGTAAAGAAGTAGAGAGCTTTTCTGCAATATAGACAGGAATGGTCAACATGGCAATCACAAGGATCAGTCCTACTACTTTAATAGCGATAACAACCGTCAGTGCAGAAAGAATGAGAATCAGTGTATAGAAGAATCTGACATTCACTCCTCTCAGTTTGGCATATTCACTGTCATAAGAGACGGCCAATATATCTCTGTACCAGAAAGTGATGACAAAAATAATGATAGCGAGCAGGGCAGCCATAAAGTAGATATCTTCTGTACTCACAGCCAAAATAGATCCGAAGAGGTAAGACATCATATCGACATTGTATCCCGGTGTCAGGTCTATGAATATGACACCGATCGCCATACCCACTGCCCAGATGAGCCCTATGAAGGTATCCATACGGTGTCTCTTGTGCATGGTCAAAAAGGCTATGAGCATGGCAGCACCCACGGCAAAGAGTGATGCACCCAGAAAAACAGGGAAACCAAAGTATACAGCCATCCCTATACCGCCGTAAGAAGCGTGTGCCATACCTCCGGCAAGGAAGACCATACGGTTGACTACGATGAGCGATCCTATGACCCCTGCAGCGAAGCTGACAAGTATTCCGGCAAGGAGAGCATGCTGGATGAATTCAAATGATAAAGCTTCGATCATTTTTTCTCCCTCCAGACTGCAGTACTCTCTTCATGGTCACAGGTGCCACAACCGTCTGAACCAAGCATCTGAAGTAGTTCGATCTCACAGAAATGATCTTCGTCACCATGGGTATGGAAGGTGGATGTTTTGTCTGAAATGTCATGGTAAGAGAGTCTTTTGTTGATGTGTGCAGCCTTATTTGCATACTCAAGAATGACTGAGATATCATGAGAGACCACAACGATCGTAATGTTTTTGTTGAGCATTTTCAAAAGCTCATAGATCTCTTTTTGGCCTTTGATGTCTATGCTTGAGGTCGGTTCATCAAGTATGAGTATCTTCGGATGGGCACAGAGTGCTCTGGCTATCATGACCCTCTGTCTCTGACCGCCTGAGAGTGAACCGATCTTGTTCTGGGCGAAATCCTGCATCCCGACCTGGGTGAGGGCACCCATAGCACAGGCCACTTCATCTTTTCCGTAGCCGAAGAGGGGTGTTTTCTCTCCTACATGACCCATGAGTACTACTTCAATGACCTTAATGGGAAAATCGGTATTGACATTGGTATTCTGAGGAACATAACCGATCAGTGAAAGGTTTTTGGAAGGTGCTTCACCAAAGATAGTGATGCGGCCCTGTTTGGGCTTTTGCAGACCCAGTATGAGTTTCAGAAGAGTTGATTTCCCTCCGCCGTTGGGACCGATGATCGCGAGGAAGTCAAGTGCTTGCACATGAAGATTTATATTTTCTAATATTATATCTCTGTCATAGGCAAAATAAAGATCTTCAATATCAATGACAGTGGGACTATTTTCCAGCAATGGCATTGGCGATCTTTATGAGGTTTTCTGACCAGTTCCCGGCAAGGGGAGAGACTTTGATCACTTTGATCTTTAATTCAGAAGCCATCACTTTAGCCATGCTGTCTGAAAATTCAGGTTGTGTAAAAATAGCTTTTACCTTTTCTTTTTTGGCTTCTTTTATGAGCATGATCAGCTCTTGTGGTTTAGGGCTCTTCCCTTCAACCTCTACTGCAAGCTGTTCCAGACCATAGGCATGGGCGAAGTAACCCCAGGAGGGATGGAAGACCATGAACTTCGTACCTTTGGGTATTTGTGAGAGAATAGCTTTTATCTGCTTATCTGTCTGGTTTATATGTTCAATGAACTTTTCATAGTTTACTTTGTAGTATACACTATTGGCAGGATCGATCTCTAAAAGTGTTTCATAGATATGCAGGGCAATGATCTTCACATTTTCAGGTGCAGTCCAGATATGGGGATCTTTTGCCGTGATATTTTCATGGACATCTGTATGTGCTGCATTGTGCTCATGATGCTTTTGTGAAAGTATGGCTCTTTTTTCTATCCCTGCTGTCAGATCTATGATCTTCATATTTTTATTCAAGGTACTGAATTTCTTCAGCCAGACATTCTCAAACTCCACACCAATAGCAAAATAGAGGTCAGCCTTGGCCACATCTTTCATCTGTGAAGGTTTGGGTTCATAAGTATGAGGGGAATTTCCCGGAAGTACCATGAGAGAGACAGAAACTTTGTCACCGCCAATGGCTTCAACAAAGGTCTTCTCAGGCAGGATGCTGACCACAGCATTGATATTTGCTAATATAAATGTATTTAGGAGTAGTGTAATAAAGAGTATTTTTTTCATGAATGAGATTATAGCTAAAAATCAGAAAATTAATCCAGCAGATAATCCTTCTCCCAGAAAAACTCGATCCATTCATTGGTTTCATAGAGAGCAAAATCAGGTTGTATGACAGCGCTCTTTTTATAATAGATAGATGCGATCTTGAATTCAACGTCAGGAAAGTGGTTTTTCAAATAGTTCAACACTTCTTTAACGGTTTGTCCGGAGTCTACAATGTCATCCAGGAGGAGTACTTTTTTGGATTTTCCAAGTTCCGGTACATTAAAGATCTCACAGACCTTGCCTCTTTGGTCTCCATCATAAAGAATGGAGTTGATACACATTAACTGACGGTTGTCCGTAGCGGAGGCATAGGCATGTCCGAGGGTCAATCCTCCACGTGCAATGGCAATGAGTGTGTCAGGTTCGTAC
>CAZCBU010000136.1:0-7006 GCA_964496995.1 uncultured Sulfurovum sp. | reverse complement strand
ACTGGTCCTTGAACTGGACGGTGAGCAGGTGGTCAAAGCCTATCCGGATATCGGTTACCTTCACAGAGGTATCGAAAAAATGGCAGAGAACATGACATACAATGAATTCCTGCCAACGACAGACAGACTGGACTATATCGCATCTACGTCTAACAACTATGCCTATGCACTGGCAGTGGAAAAACTGCTTGGTATTGAAGCACCGAGAAGGGCACAGGTCATAAGAACGATGCTGCTTGAACTTAACAGGATCATCTCTCACCTCTTCTTTATTGCAACACATGCACTGGATGTCGGAGCGATGTCTGTATTCCTTTATGCTTTCCGTGAGCGTGAATTTGCCATGGACCTGATGGAAGATTACTGTGGAGCAAGATTGACACACTCTTCAGTACGTATCGGCGGGGTACCACTTGATCTTCCTGCTGACTGGATCAATAATATGATCGCATTCTGTGATAAAGTGGATCATGAGTTGGAACATACTTATAATGCCTTGCTTCAGGAGAACCGTATCTGGAAAATGCGTTTGGAGGATGTAGGGGTCATCTCTGCAGAAGAGGCACTTTCCTGGGGATGTACAGGCCCTATGTTAAGAGGATCGAATGTCAAGTATGATATCAGAAAAGAGGAGCCGTATGAACTTTACGGTGAACTCAATTTTGATATTCCTGTTTCAGACAGATGTGATTCTTACGGACGTTACAGACTCTATATGGAAGAGATGAAGCAGTCAACGAGAATTCTCAGACAGCTGGTTCCTATGTATAAAGAGTCAGAACCTCAGTTGATGGCACATGCACCGCAGTACATCTCGGCACCGAAAGAAGAGATCATGACACAGAACTATGCGTTGATGCAGCACTTTGTACTGGTCACTCAGGGAATGAGACCGCCAAAAGGTGAAGTCTATGTACCAACAGAGTCTCCAAAAGGTGAACTCGGTTTCTACATCAAGTCAGAAGGTGAGCCGTATGCTTACAGACTGAAGTGTAGAGCACCGAGTTTCTTCCATACAGGCTTGCTTCAGGAAATTCTTGTAGGAACATACATTGCAGACGTCGTTACGATCATTGGTTCTACCAATATCGTATTCGGTGAAGTTGACAGATAGGAGCGACAAAATGAATATTTATATGAATTTTAAGAGCGACAAGTTGCGAGAGCTCTCTGCTGAAGAGTCATTTATGGGCTTTGCTCAGAAAGGAACCTATTAATGAAAAGATATGATTTAAGACACTTAAAAGATGATTTTTATGACAGAATGGTCGAACTTATCGATAAGGGTATCAACGTGGGCGAAGTGGGGATCTTCCTTTTTGAAGTAGGTGATTTCACATCTATTCAAAAATCTGCTGATGTGATCCGTGCAACAGGGCATGATCTGATGAACTCCCTGAAGTTCAATGAAGTAGACTGGACCGTGGTAGTGAAAAAAGTAGATGAAGCCACACAAAAAGAGCGTGCTGAAAAGATCGAAGCTGCACGTGTTGAAGCTGAAAAGAAAGCAGAAGAAGCAAGAATCGCAGCGGAAGAGAAGGCAGAAGCGGACAGGATCGCTGCAGAAGCCAAAGCCAAAGAAGAGGCAGAAAAAGCGGCGGCTGAAGAAAAAGCCAAAGCGGAAGCGGAAGCAAAAGAGAAAGCCGAGGCAGAAAAAGCAGCTGCAGAAGCAAAGGCTAAAGAGGAAGCTGAGGCTAAAGCCAAGGCTGAGGCAGAAGCACAAGCTGAAAAAGAAGCAGCAGCCAAGGAAAAAGCTGAGGCGGAAGCGAAAGCAGAAGAAGCTGCGAAAGCAAAGACAGAAGCAGAAGCTAAAAAAGAGACAAAGCCGGCTGCAGCAAAGAAGGCTCCTGCTAAAAAACCGGCAACAGCTTCGGCAAAACCGGCAGCAAAAAAACCTGCTGCCAAAAGAGCAAGAAAGCCAAAGGCTAAATAATGTCAGGAATTGTATTCTCTACTTGGAGGGACGAGTTTATCGACAATCGCGGTAAACCGGACTTAGAGTGGGGTAAATCTGAGTTTAAACTACCAGAAACATACTATGGGGACACAAACTCAAAAGCATTTATAGGTTGGGATGGTGTTGCCATTTTTGACGAAGATATAGATGCGGTAGAGTTGGCCTCACAGTATGCTGCACAGTATCAGGAGTACTCCGAAGCCTGTGGCCGCTGTGCTCCGGGACGATGGGGTGGCAGGATCCTGTATGATTTACTCGACAAAATAGCACGTGGGGAAGGTACACATGATGATGTGGCACATTTAAAAGAGATCTCAAAAACCATGATGACCACTTCTAAATGTGAGATCGGTAAAACGGTACCTAAACCTATTTTGGATCTGATGGAACACTATCAAGAGCAGTTCAATACCTGTATTGATGCACAGATGCCATCCAAACATTATAACGGTGATACTTCGTATATTGCAAAAGTGACTGCACCGTGTACGGATATGTGTCCGGCACATGTGGATATACCTGCATATATCGAAGGGGTAAGAGATATGGTCTTTACGGATTCTCTTGCCGCAACAAGACAGACCATGCCGTTGGCACATACCTGTGGGCGTGTATGTCCTCATCCTTGTGAAGATGCCTGTCGCCGTACCAACCTGGATTCGCCAATTTCCATTATGGAATTGAAGCGTCTGGGAGCAGATTATGAGACAGATCACGAACTCCCGTGGCTGCACCCTGCTGAACCAAAACCCTTGAGAAATGACGGTAAAAAAGTTGCCATTATCGGAGCAGGCCCAGCAGGATTGACAGCAGCGTATTATCTGGGACTTGAAGGTATTAAAGTAGATATCTTTGAAGAGTTACCGGTAAACGGTGGTGAAGTAGCGGTGGGTGTACCTGAATATCGTATGCCTATAGGGAAATACCAGAAAGATATTGACCTTGTACTTGAACTTGAAGCTGTAAGTATTACCAATAATCACCGTGTGGATGCTGCACGTCTTAAAGAACTTCATGCAGAATATGATGCAGTGATGCTTGGATTTGGTGCAAGACTTTCCAAGAAAGTACGTGCGGCAAATGAAAATGTGAATATGGGCGGATACTGGGGTGCAATAGATATGCTTGACAAAGTGAATCTTTGGCATAAATACCAGATAGGTTCTCCGGCATCCAATGAGCTTAACGGGAAAACGGTTGTTTGTGTAGGTGGTGGTTTCACCTCTATGGATGTGGTACGATGTTCTATTCGTGAAGGTGCGAAAAAAGTCATTATGCTGTATCGTCGTGATGAGAAAACGATCATCCGTAACACGACCTATGAAGAGTATCACGAAGCAGTGGAAGAGGGTGTAGAATTCATCTTCCACTCTGCCATTGAAGAGATCTTTGATGATGGTGAAAATATCACTAAACTTAAAGTGAACCGTTTTGAACTTGTACCTGATCCAAACGGCGGTAGAGCACAGCTTGTGAAGATCGAGGGTGGCGATTTTGAAATTGAATGTGACTATTTGATCCCTGCAGTTTCCCAGGCACTTGATACACAGATCATTCCGGAAGATTGGAATATCGAGATGACTTCATGGAACTCTATCTTAACCAACGGTAAGGACTTTATGACCTCTAAAGAGGGGCTTTTTGCTGCGGGTGACTGTGAGTATGGTCCTATGACCATTGTTAATGCAGTAGGGCAGGCAAGAAGAGCTGCTTCTGTGATCTCCCGTTATATCTATGACGGGAAATGTACACTGCTGGATGACGAGATCATGGAAGACCATTTGAACAGACTCAGAGTCTATGACAAAAAAGAGAAGATCACCGGATGGATGCCAGGATTGCCTCGTGCAGAGAGTGAAAAGCTTGAAGTGAATGAGCGTAAAACGAACAATAAAGAGGTAAACCTCGGATTTACCGGTGAAGAGGCGATCTCCGAAGCGGAAAGATGTATGCGTTGTTACTATATCTCTATGGTGGCGGTGTAATATGAGTGTACATAATTCTATCAATAAAGGGAAAGAGATCACCGTTACCATCGATGGTAAAGTGTGCAAAAGTACTTTTGGAAAGACGATTTTAGAGATCGCAAGAGAAAATGACATTTATGTACCGACCATGTGTTACCTTACAAAGGTACAGCCTATCGCTTCATGCCGTATGTGTATTGTGGAAGTGGAAGGTGTGGACGGGATGATCCTCTCTTGCCAGGAAAAAGCCACTGACGGTGCAGTGGTCAATACGAACAATGATGAGATCTATACAGAACGTCAAAATATCATGAAACTCTATAATGTCAACCATCCGCTTGAATGTGGTGTATGTGACAAGAGTGGTGAGTGTGATCTTCAGAACAAAACTATGGAGTTCGATCTTGAGGAGCAGGGATTCACTGCCAGAGATCAACACCGGCCTGTAGAGAACTGGGGACACGTATCTTATGATCCGGCACTTTGTATCATGTGTGAAAAGTGTGTCAGGGTCTCTATGGAAATTACCGGGGATGAAGCACTTAAGGTCAAGTTCGGAGGTTACGGTTCAACGATCGTCAATACAAAAGTAGAAAAGAACTATGCTTCTCTGGGTGAAGCTGCAGCTGTATGTCCTGTAGGCGCATTAGTCAGTACAGACTTTAAATATACAGCCAATGCCTGGGAATTGACAAAGATCCCATCTGCCTGCCCTCACTGTGGCGGAGGATGTGACATGGCATACGAAGTGAAGAACGGGAAAATTTACCGCGTAAGCAACACCTTTGAATTTTCCAGCCTTTGCGGTGCAGGAAGATACGGCTTTGATTATGCCAATGAAAATGTAAACAAAGATAAAGAAGCCTTTGCCAAGGCGGTAGAAGCATTCAAAAAAGCAGATACGGTTATTTTTGCAAGTCAAACTTCCAATGAAGAGGCATTGATACTGCAAAAGCTCAAAGAGAAACTGGGCTTCAAACTGGTCTCCCACGAAGCGAAAGCCTATCAGTCATTTATGAAAGCCTACAGTGAGATCAGCGGTAAGAACCTGAGCAATGGTACTTTGAAAAAACTTTCAGAGTCCAGAGCGGTCATTGTCATGGGAACAAAGATAAACAATGATTCTCCCACAGTCAAATACCATATCAATATGGCAAGTAAATGGCATCAGGCACGTGTAGCATATATGCACCCGATCGAAGATCCTGAAATACAAAATATTGTGACACAGTTCATTAAATATGAAGCAGGATCTGAAGAAGGGGCTGCGGCACTTTTGACAGATATGCTGCTTAAAGAGGTTGAATTACCTAAAACGCTCAGAGAGTTCTTTGATGATCTTGACATTGGGAACCTGTCTGCCGAGAGTAACATTGGTGAGGAAGAACTTGAAGCACTTCGCAAATCACTCATTAAAAAGAGTGGTTTCTCTTTGGTGGTAGGTTCTGACCTCTATACGCATCCGAGAGCAGAGCAGATCGCAAAACTGATCGCTTTACTTGAATCGTATGCAGAGTTTAACGTGATCTGTGTACCACCGGCAGGCAATGCGATGGGTATCTCTCTGATCTGTGATCTTGATGATGCAGTCGAAGGAAATACAGTAGGCTACAATGCTGCTGCTGACTTTACGCTATCTGCATTGGGAGGCGGTGATCTTGATATGCCGGCCATGAACCAGCAGGAGGGTACCTTGACCACTGTTGACAAACGTGTCGTTCCTATGAATGTTGCGCTTGATTACGGCGGGTATGTTTTGAATGATATTGCCAATGCTTTGGGTCTGAATGCAGAGTATACGATCAATTATACAAAATCACTACCGGAAAAGTCCGGATTCTCGGCAATTGAGTTTGATGACCTTCCAAACTATTTTGATGCGGTAGGGAATGAGAACAGAGGATATCTGCTGAAGAGTCAGAAAGTTTCAGTCAAAAGAAAACTTGATGAAGTGGAAGAGATAGAAGGTTTTGACGGTGCAGTAGTATACAATTGTGATCCTGTAGAACAATTTTCTCCTTTTACGGCCAAGTCAAAACTCTTAAAGGATGAAGCGGTTCTTTTAGGTTCTCAGCAGTTTGCTACAGCAACCAGATTAAAAGATGGAGAAATGATCACGTTCACTTTAGACGGTGTAAAGTTCGATCGTGTGTTTAAGATTGATACAACTATGAAAGGAACCATAGCAGTTAACCCTACATTTGACAGGGAATTAAGTACTGCTTTGTTATCCTCTTATAGATTCAGCAGGTTAGATTTTGAAAGGTTGGGAAATTAATATGAGCATAGTCAATATTAAAATTGATGGCAAAGAATTTGCAGTTAAAGAGGGTGAATATATCCTCAATGCAGCACGTGCCAATGATGTTTTCATACCGGCAATTTGTTACTTGACAAGATGTTCGCCAACATTGGCGTGTCGTCTCTGTCTTGTAGAAGCTGACGGAAAACAAGTATATGCATGTAATGCAAAAGTAAAAGAGGGGATGGAGATCACGGTCGATACTCCGAATATCCTTGAAGAACGTCGTGCGATCATGGAAGTCTATGATGTCAATCACCCGCTTCAGTGTGGTGTGTGTGACAAGAGTGGGGAGTGTGAACTTCAGAACTATACACTTGAGATCGGTGTGGATTCACAATCTTACATGATCCCGGATACAAAAAGAGAGACGATCAACTGGTCTTCGGTACTGCATTATGATGCAGGACTTTGTATCGTCTGTGAAAGATGTACAACGGTCTGTAAAGATATGATCGGTGATGCCGCTATCAGTACGGCAAAAAGAGGTGGGGAAGCACTGGATAAAGCATTCAAGGAGACTATGCCTAAAGATGCCTATGCGATGTGGAATAAACTTCAGAAGTCTGTTATCGCACCAAGCAACGGTACAGAATTCACTGACTGTTCCGACTGTGGTGAATGTACAGCAGTCTGTCCGGTGGGTGCATTGACCGGTAGAGACTTTGTCTACTCTTCCAATGCATGGGAGTTGAAAAGAACACCGGCAACCTGTGCACACTGTTCAAGCGGATGTCAGATATATTATGAGACAAAACATACATCTGTAGCTGACAGATC
>CAZCBU010000135.1:0-2595 GCA_964496995.1 uncultured Sulfurovum sp. | reverse complement strand
AACAGAGTACATACAGCGATCAAAATAGGCAGGATCTTCTTTGTGATAGATCGACATAAGGAGAGAAAACTTCATAACCTACCTCTCAAATGATGCTTTTTGCGGAAAGCGTTTTTCAAGAAAATCATTTAATGCATTTTTGACCTGTTCATACGCACTATCTGTCAAGTGAACACTGTCATTGAAACAGACAAAGTTGATATGTTCTGTAGATTGAAGTTTATCGATCATATTGTTCAGAACTTCTATAGAATCAAGATTTGAGACCAACCCGTCATTATGAAAGAATGGTTCAAAGTTACCACTGAGCAAATGCCAGTATCTATAGATATAAGGTGTTATATCCGAGGAAGTTCTAAATTTGTGTCTGGAAGTCTCTGCCATTTCATTAGAGTATGCCTTATATACCTGTTTTAATGTTGATCGAGTATACGGTTGTGGATGGTGCCAGTGGTTGACCCAGTTAAGTTTTTTGAAGAGATATTTGTAAAGTATATTATTGATTTTCTGGTTTGTTGTATAGGTACTGTGAAACAGATGATCTTTGCTCATCATATCGCTAGAAAATTTCTCGTTGATGAGTCGTATATTGTTGTTGAGAGAGTCTATCCATGTATTATCTTGATTTTTTATTAACTTAAAAAAAGAATTTCTTGGTATGGGGGAATGTGAAAAGAAGTCAATTGGGCGGTTATTTTGAAAAAATCTATCTGTTTTGAGAGCATTCCATATAATCGTATCATCATTCAGGTATACAAAATATTCAGACAGGTTTTTGATATTGACCAAATTCATCTCAATAGCATTGGAGTTAAATACAGGCAGTACAGAAGGATCTGTAAAAAGTGTTTCATGTGTGATCAGTTCTATATTTGGATGAGAGATATCAAGCCAGTCAGGATAGTGCCCTGCCGTAATCAGATAAATCTTATGATACCAAGGACAGTGTTTTTCGATACTTCTTAGAACATACTTGAGTGTATGCATATCTCTGAAGCGTGTATCTGTACGTTCATTTTTATGATATGCTATATCATATTGTGCTCTTTGTTCCTGCCAGTCAGGATCACTGCTGTCTACCCAGGGGAGTACGAAGTCGATTGGGTGGATCATAAGTTATTTTTCCCTAAAAGGAGGTTGCGAAGTAAGTTGTAGCCTGATTTTTTTATTTCAAGAAGTTGAAGATTTGAGATTTCACGAAGATCTATTTGTGATTTTATATATGTTTTTCCATTGAAAATTTTCAATGTTTTCCCCAAACTCTCTATATTCAAATAGCCACTATTTGATGGTAAATCAACTGAATAATTAGTATAATGGACGAAAGGATCACTTAAAAACATTATATTTTTTTCCTCCGTTTTGATAAGTTTTAAGGGCTTTTGATTATATGTGATATGCAAAGGAGCAGATTTGACTCCATAGTGAAATACCAATAATTGTCTACCTCTCCTCTGCAGAGTCACAGTATCGAAAGTCATGAGACTTGACTTATAACGTTGTCTCCACCCTTCAATGACAGCAATATCTATATTATGTATAGGATAGTTCTCTATGCACTCGATATCGATAAAAGAAAAGAGCTTCTCTATCAGTATTGACATTTTTGTTGAATCGACAAAATCCGGTATTGATTTATTCATCAGGTATTTGTAATACCATGAGAGGTGGTAAAGTACCGTATATTGAAGAAATGAAGGTACGTTACCGTATCGTTCCTTCGCTTTCAGAAAAAGATCCAGACATCCGTATTTAAGTACCTCATCATAGATACCGGGATGTGACCATGAAGTATCACATGTGGAGTTTCTCAATGATCTTCGACGATAGTAATAATAGGCACTTTTGGCATAAATAACTGATGAATCGAGAGTATTTAGAAGATAGTGATTGACAAAATGCGCATCTTCAAATGTCGGTCTGATTCTTTCATCGAAACGTAATGCATTTGTTTTGATTTTTTCTGTTTTAAAAAAAGCATTGTTTACAGAAAGTTGAATCTTCGTATTCAGATTTTTTACTGTTACAGGATATGTTGGTGCTGCATATTTATGTCGGAGTGGATGGCGATTGAGTTTAAGTTTGAATTTTTCAAAGTAGTATATAAAGTTCCCTACAACTAATGAAATTTGATCGTTTTTGTCATAATATGAGATTAGTTTAAAAATGGTTTCGAAATAGGTACGATGAACAAAATCGTCCGCATCGATAAAGGTTACCCACTCTGTATCGATCAGGTCAAGTCCTATATTCCTGGCAGAGGCCTGACCACCGTTTTCTTTTTGCAAGCAAGTAATATTGTCCGGATAGTATTTTTGCCACTGTGTAATAATTTCACTTGAGTTATCCGTTGAGCCGTCATCGACGACGATGAGGTGAATATGGCGTTTGAAATCCAATGTCTGCTTGACAATACTTTTGAAAAAATCGTCCAGATACGGTGCGACATTATAAACAGCGGTAATGATCCCGAATGTTCGTTTAGGCACGAGGCTTCTCCATCGAACGAACGGCTTGAAAAACTCTTTTGGAGTTGTTTGTATCGTGATAACGGAAAAAACGGTGAATACGTTCCATATACGCTTCGGAGGGTAT
>CAZCBU010000134.1:0-6865 GCA_964496995.1 uncultured Sulfurovum sp. | reverse complement strand
CCCTGCACTTTCATACCCCAGTTTGAACATCGCTTTGGTACCCACACGATACAGTTCGCGTCTGGTAGAATCTTTGAGGTTCGGTGCCGGTGCGATCTCTACGACTTTCTGGTGACGCCGTTGAATGGAACAGTCTCTGTCACCCAGATGTACTACATTTCCGTAAGAGTCTGCCAGGATCTGTATCTCGATATGTCTCGGATTCTCCAGATAACGTTCAATGAAGACTTCATCTCTGGCAAAGTATTTAACAGACTCTGTCTGTGCCTCTTCAAACAGCTTTTTAAATTCTCCTGCTTCATGCACGATACGCATTCCGCGTCCCCCACCCCCAAAGGCTGCTTTAATGATGACCGGATAACCGATCTCATTGGCAAAACGTTCACCTTCTTCAGCAGAGGAGAGTGGTTCATCTGTTCCGGGAAGAACAGGAACCCCCACTTCAGTCATTGCCTTCTTCGAAGCAATCTTATCTCCGAAGAGTGCAATATGTTCAGCACTCGGTCCTATGAAAATGATACCTTCACGTTTGCAGGCACGGGCAAAGTCAGCATTCTCGGAGAGGAAACCGTACCCAGGATGAACGGCATCACACCCTGCCTTTTTAGCCAGTGACACAATGCGCTCATAATCCAGATAAGCATCTATAGGGTTACCCATGATCGGGTAGGCTTCATCTGCTTTTTTAACCCATATACCATTAATATCCACTTCAGAAAATACACAGACACTTTTGACATCAAGCTCTTTACAGGCACGGATAATTCTCAGTGCTATCTCACCACGGTTTGCGATCAGTATTTTGTTTATCTTCTTCATGCATGCTCCATTTTCTTTAATATTGTCAGATATTATCTTTCTTCATACTAGTATATAACAATAAGACTAATAAAACTTATACAGATATCCACTACTGATTTTAGCAGAACATACGATTGACGGTATTTCATCTAAGTATTTTGGTCCACTATATCCTTATAGTTGATCTGTGTTAAATTCTCGTAACGTTTATACATCTCTTTTGCATGGAAGGAAGCGGTTTCCAGAAATTCTTTTGCTTCTTCAACATTCATTTTTTCAACCATTTTAAAGCGTCCTTCATTATACATATATGCTTTTACCGGGATCTTTGGTCCTTTGTAATCCAGTTTCATTGGATTCTCTCCGGTACGTTCAAGATCCGGATTGTATCTGAAAGTCGGCCATAATCCGCATTCAACAGCAAGTTTCTGCTGATCCATACCATGTTTCAGGTCATACCCGTGTGCAATACAGTGTGAATAGGCAATAATAAGCGATGGACCATCATAACGTTCCGCCTCGATAAATGCTTTGACTGTCTGTGTATCACTCGCTCCCATTGCTACACGTGCCACATAGACATTACCGTAAGCCACTGCCATCAAAGCAAGGTCTTTTGGCAGTTGGGCTTTCCCTCCAGAAGCAAATTTGGCAACTGCTCCTGTAGGCGTGGCTTTGGACTGTTGTCCTCCTGTGTTGGAGTATACCTGTGTATCCAGCACCAAGACATTGACGTTCTTTCCACTGGCAAGTACATGGTCAAGCCCTCCATAACCGATATCGTAGGCCCAGCCGTCACCGCCTATGATCCAAACCGATTTCTTCACCATATAATCCGCAAGTGACAGAAGCTGCTTTGCCTCCTCCTTATCACTGTTTTTTAATTTCTCTTTCAGTACGGAAACTCGTTCACGCTGTTCAAAAATGTCTGCTTCTTCATGCTGTTCTGCAGCAAGGATCGCTTGTGAAAGTTCTGTCCCCACATCGGAGGAAAGTTTTTCCAAAAGTTCTTCTGCCTGCACTTTATGTTTATCGATGGTCAGTCTGAAACCCAAACCGAATTCGGCATTGTCTTCAAAGAGTGAATTGGACCAGGCAGGCCCTCTTCCTTCATCATTTTTGGACCAGGGAGTTGTCGGAAGATTCCCACCGTAAATGGAGGAACACCCTGTCGCATTGGCTACGATCATCCTGTCACCGAAAAGCTGTGTGGCGAGCTTGATATATGGTGTCTCCCCGCACCCCGGGCAGGCACCGGAAAACTCAAAAAGCGGTTGCAGGAACTGGGTCTCTTTGACTTTACTGTGGTCAAGCTTTGAACGGTCATATTCAGGCAGATCAAGGAAATAGTTCCAGTTCTCTATCCCCTCTTCCAGTATAGGCAGTTTTGCCTGCATATTAATGGCTTTGAGTTCCGGGTCAGTTTTATTTTTACCCGGACAGACTTCTACACACAAAGAACACCCGGTACAGTCCTCTACAGATACCTGTATCGTAAACTGTTCACTCTCTTCAAAATGTTTACCTTTTGCTTTAATGCTTTTGAACCGTTCCCCTGATTCTCTCAAGGCATCCTCATCCACGACTTTGGAGCGGATCACTGCATGAGGACAGACCAAAACACATTTGTTGCACTGTATACATGATTCAGGGTCCCAGACCGGTACTTCCTGTGCAATATTCCGTTTTTCATACTGTGTCGTAGCACTTGGCCAGGTACCATCGGCAGGTATACTGCTGACAGGAAGTTCATCTCCCTTTCCTTCAATGAGGTGTGCTGTGACATGTGTGACGAAGTCACTTAATTTTCCTTTGATCGTACGTTCAAGAGGACGTGTACTCTCTGCACTTTCAGGTATGTCTACCTCATAAAGATGCGCAAGTGTATTGTCAACGGCAGCAAAATTCAGGGCTACGATCTCAGTACTTTTTTTACCATAGGTTTTTTGTATGGAATCCTTGATCGCTTTGATCGCTTCCTCTTTGGGAAGTATCCCGGAAATGGCAAAGAAACAGGTTTGCATAATGGTATTGATCTTCCTTCCCATTTGACTCTCTTTTGCTACTTTATACGCATCTATCACATAAAACCTGATCTTTTTTTCAATGATCTCTTCCTGGATCACGCGTGGCATACGTTTCCATACATGTTCTCTGTCAAAAGGCGAATTCAATAAAAAGGTCGCTCCGTTTTTTGCATGCTGCAAAATGT
The DNA here is from genome assembly GCA_964496995.1 of uncultured Sulfurovum sp. Classification (GTDB taxonomy): domain Bacteria; phylum Campylobacterota; class Campylobacteria; order Campylobacterales; family Sulfurovaceae; genus Sulfurovum. The sequence goes on along the minus strand of CAZCBU010000134.1, from coordinate 3,852 downwards.
CGAACTTCTCCATAAATACACTCTGATGACAGGCTACGAAATCTGCTGTATCAATGAGATAGGTCGAATGTATGGGATCAGGACCGAAACGTAGATGGGAGATGGTCATGGAGCCGGACTTTTTGGAATCATAGACAAAATAGCCCTGTGCATAGTTATCCGTCTGCGTTCCGATGATCTTGATGGAGTTCTTATTGGCACCAACAGTACCGTCCGAACCGAGCCCAAAGAAAATAGCCTGAAAGACCTTCTCATCCGGCAGTACGAAATCATTGTCCCAATCCAAAGAGATCCGGGTGACATCATCGTGAATACCAATAGTGAAATGTGTTTTGGGTCTCTCTTTTTTAAGTTCATCAAAAACAGATCTGATCATCGCCGGTGTAAATTCTTTGGAAGAAAGCCCGTATCGGCCACCTATGATATGAGGAACATCCATAGACAACAGTGCCTCTTCTTTCGCTTCATTCAGCGCAGAGACAATATCCAGGTAAAGAGGTTCACCCAGGGACCCAGGCTCTTTTGTCCGATCCAAAACGGCAATGGATTTGGTAGTTTTTGGTAAAACATCGATGAAATGTTTGAGGGAGAACGGGCGATAGAGTCTGACTTTGATCAGGCCTACTTTCTCCCCCTCTCTATTCAGATAGTCAACTGTTTCTGTTACCGCTTCCGCACCGGATCCCATGATCACGATGATCCGTTCTGCATCTTCCGCACCTGTATACTCAAAGAGAGCATACTGCCGTCCTGTCAATTCTGCAAATGCATGCATCACATCCTGAACAATATCGGGTGTCATCAGATAATAACTGTTGACACTTTCCCGTCCCTGAAAATAGACATCAGGATTTTGAGAGGTCCCGCGTATGAACGGATTATCCGGTGTTAAGGCACGTTTCCTGTGTGCCTGAACAAGATCATCATCGATCATGCTTTTCATGGTCTTTTCATCGATAAGATCGATCTTATTGACTTCATGCGATGTTCTGAAACCATCAAAGAAATGCAGAAAAGGGATACGTGAACGGAGTGTAGCTGCCTGTGCGATCAGTGCAAAATCATGTGCTTCCTGAACTGAATTTGAAGCCAACATGGCAAAACCGGTCTGACGTACCGACATCACATCTGTATGGTCACCAAAGATTGAGAGTGCCTGAGCTGCAAGTGACCGTGCAGCTACATGAAATACCGTTGGTGTGAGTTCCCCCGCAATTTTATTCATATTCGGGATCATCAACAACAATCCCTGAGAGGCAGTAAAGGTAGTGGTCAAAGCACCGCTTTGGAGTGCCCCGTGAACCGTACCGCTGGCACCGCCTTCACTTTGCATTTCCATGATATCAGGCACCGTACCAAAGATATTTTTTTCTTTATGCATGGCATAGATATCAGAAAGCTCACCCATTGGTGAAGCCGGTGTAATAGGATAGATCGCAATGATCTCGTTTAATTTATAGGCAACTCTGGCTACTGCTTCATTCCCGTCTATCGTGGCTACTGCATTTTTCATAATATACCCTCTTTTTTTATATTATATCACTCCTATGATTATCCGGATTTTAAGAGGGAGAAAAACTAAATATCCAAGACCAGTTTAACAGGACAGTGGTCTGATCCCATGATCTCATCTAAAATATCTGCTTCAACGATCTTATCTTTCAGATCATCCGAAACATAGAAGTAATCAATTCTCCATCCCACATTGTTCTTTCTTGCAGATGCTCTGTAGGACCACCAACTGTAACGCGCTTCCACATCACCATGGAGATGTCTGAAAGTATCGATAAATCCGGATTTCAGGAGTTTATCCTGCCATGCTCTCTCCATAGGCAGGAAACCTGACGTTTTTTCATTGGCTTTTGGACGTGCAAGATCTATGGGATGATGGGCGGTATTGACATCTCCGCAGACGACAATGGACTTTCCCTGTTTACGCAGATCCATTATATGTTCCAAAAATCTGTCATAGAAGGCCATTTTATACGCCAAACGTTCATCATTTCTCTGACCGTTCGGGAAATAGACATTGAAATAGGCAATATTTCCAAAATGATACTCATTGATACGTCCCTCATCCAGTATATCTACATGTTCACACAAGAAGGCTTCTCCTTTGACATCCGTATAGAGTGCCACACCGGACTGTCCTTTGTTGGAAGAAGAGTTGATACTCTGGAACTTGTAGTCTCTCTCAAAGATGGAATCAGGGATCTGCTCTGCTTCTGCTTTGATCTCCTGCAATCCCAGAAAATCCACCTCTTCTTCATCGATCCACTTGAGTGCCTCTTTTTTCTCGACGGCTCTTATGCCGTTCACATTCCACGATATAAAAGTAAGTTTTGCCATGTGCTATCCATTCAATATATTTGGATAGAATAATATCAAAAAAGGCTGTATCTATGGCACAGGAAGACAAAGAACGCTGGGACAGGAAATACAGGGATCCTCAAATACCGACTGAACCTATTCAATTGTTAAAAGATTATGCACAACTCAGTCCGGGGAAAATGGCACTGGATATTGCCTGTGGAATGGGAAGACACAGTAAATATCTGGCCGAACAAAGTTTTGAAGTGGATGCTCTGGATATTTCCTCTGTAGCCATTTCACAACTTCAGGGACTTCCGAACATCAATGCCAAAGAAGTGGACTTTGACGATTATAGACTTCCCAAAGAGAAATATGATCTCATCGTGTGTGTCTATTTCCTGGATCGTTCTCTTTTCGATCCTATGATCGATGCACTCAAACCCAACAGTATTCTTCTCATAGAGACTTTTCTGCATGATCAGAGTAACGAAAGAGTTCCCTCCAATCCAGCTTTTCTCTTAAACGAAGGAGAACTTGAAGCAGCATTTGATGACAGATGTGAACTCCTGCACATCAAAGAGTATGACGCCACAGACTATAATGGTTTAAAGGTCATGAAAACACAGATGGTTGCAAGAAAAAAAGTGGAGGAATGACAGATGAGGATTTCTGGGCGTAAAACGCCCGATGTTAGTTGACGATACTGACTTTCGTACCTGTTTTAACTTTTGCAAAAAGTGTATGTGCTACAGATTTCGGAAGACGGATACACCCATTGCTTCCCGGATGTCTTTTAACATATTTACTTGCATGCAATCCGATACCCGAACTGGTAATACGCATCCAGTCCTTAAGTGCAGCACCTTCATATCTCAAACCTTTTTTGCTTCCTCTGTATTTACGTCTGTCACCCTTGTAAACAACTTTTCCGTGACGATAGAATTTACCAAAGATACTTGAACGTTTATTAGAGATCTTTTCTGTGATCTTAAATGTGCCTTTAGGTGTTCTTTTATCTCTGATCGTTTTTGTATTGGGTTCAAGTTTTCTTTTGGCCCCGGTGGTACACGGAGCACAAAGTGCTACTTTACCATCCACATAAAGACGAATTCTTTGTTCACTTACATCTATTTTGATGTGCATGTTCTTTCCATTTGCTTTGGCAAGGAGTTTTTTATCTTTAAAGACTTTATAACTTGTCTTTAAATTGGTTTTTCTTTTAAAGTCGGCATAACAGTTTGAAGATGTTTTGACATGAGCTACTTTAGGAAGACTGAGGTCTTTAAAGACTTTGGCAAGTTCCGTTTTTGTTTTACTTCCCACATATCCGAGTGCCGGAGTGATGTTATGTTGTTTCTGAAACTTCTGTACGGCTTCTTTGGTTCTGTCACCCCATTTGCCATCTGAGGCAAGATCTACATTCAGACTTTTATCAGAGTTAAGTGCCAATTGAAGATTTCGAACTTCATCATGGTTGTTCGCACATTCCTGTCCGTCAGATACTTCACACATATCCGAATAATTTTTAAAAGAATCTTT
>CAZCBU010000133.1:0-9763 GCA_964496995.1 uncultured Sulfurovum sp. | reverse complement strand
AGTAAGCCGTCTTCATAAAATGGTAAACAAAATCGAAGCTGCATAAGCAGTTTTAAACCTTTAGCGATCAGTCCATGCGACTGATCCTATTTTTATTCTTACAATACCAATACAAAGAACGCCTATGTTCAAAGAAAAACTTCAACCCTTTATAGACCGATACAATGAGATCAGCGAACTTCTGAGTTCTCCCGATATTGCTTCCGATATTTCACGCATGACAGAACTCTCCAAAGAGCAGTCAGGGCTGGCAGAACTTGTAGAAAAAGCAAACCTCTACATAGAAACTGCCGATGCCATTGAAGAGAACAAAGAGTTACTGGGGGATGCAGAACTGGGTGAACTTGCCAAAGAAGAACTCTCCGAGTTGGAACCTATGCTCCCTGCTCTGGAAAGTGAGATCAAAGTACTCATGATCCCGAAAGACAAAGACGATGACAAGAACGTTATTCTTGAACTTCGTGCCGGTGCCGGTGGGGATGAAGCAGCACTTTTTGTGGCAGATGTCTTTCGAATGTACTCACGTTATGCAGAGCAGGTAGGGTGGAAGATCGAGATCGTTTCTACCAGTGACGGTACTGCAGGCGGATACAAAGAGCTTATTGCTGAAGTGAAGGGTGAAGGCGTCTACGCACAACTCAAGTATGATGCAGGCATCCACCGTGTACAGCGTGTACCGGACACAGAAACACAGGGGCGTGTACACACTTCTGCCATTACTGTTGCCGTCATCCCTGAAGTGGATGATGTAGAAGTAGACATTAAACCCAATGAGATCAAAATGGATGTCTACCGTTCAAGCGGCTGTGGCGGGCAGTCGGTCAATACGACTGACTCAGCGGTACGTTTGACCCACATCCCTACAGGGATCGTTGCTGCCATCCAGGATGAGAAGTCGCAACATAAAAACAAAGCAAAAGCTATGAAGATCCTTAAGGCAAGAGTCTATGAAGCAGAATTGCAAAAACATTTAGATGAAACATCCAGCCAGAGAAAACTGCAAGTTGGGTCAGGTTCAAGATCTGAAAAGATCCGTACCTACAATTACCCGCAAAACCGTCTGACAGACCACCGCATAGGGCTTACACTTTATGCCCTCGATGACATCATGAACAACGGTAACCTCAAGCTTGTCTTTGAACCGTTAATGGCGCATGCACGCATGGAGGCCATACAAGAAGCCGGGCTATAACCGTTTCATTTAAGCAACAAAAGGAAAGTATGCCTATGTATTCATTCATTAGTAAGATGTTACTTTCACTCTTTCTACTCGTCTCAACCCTTGATGCGGTAGAACTTGACTGGGAACACAATTTCCAGAATGCTCTGGCAACAGCCAAAAAAGAGCATAAGATGGTCTATCTTTTTATAGGGGCTGACAACTGTAGACATTGTGACCGCTTTAAAAAACAGACCCTCTCCAACAAAGAACTCATAGAAAAAATGAAAAAAGAGTATGTACTGCTCTATATGTCAAGAGATCAGCATAACATTCCTGACGGATTTGAAAAATATGGTGTACCCATGCACTATTTTTTAACGGCTGAGGGTAAAATTGTTGCTGTCATTCAAGGCAGCAGAGAACTTGCAGGCTGGTATGATGTACTGGACGAAGTAGACTTGGAAAAAGAGAAATAAATGACAACATTTGAACAATTACAAGAAAATACCGATATCAGAGAGCTTATAAAGTCAACTTTTGATGCTGACCTTCCACTGGCCGGCAGCTGGGGCTATACAGAAGAGACAGCGACCATTATTGAAGCCCTTCCGGAAGGCATGTCACTTCCCCAGCTTGAGCATATGGTCACCAGCATACGTGCACATCTTGAAATGAATATCACACAAGAAAAAGAGCACCGATACGGTGCCATCAATGCAAATGAAAGAGCCAGGGAAGAGAGCAGCAGCGATGCACATGTTTTCAATAAAATAACCTATGAGATCACCGCCATAAAAGAAGCGCTTTTCAATGTATTCATCAAAGAGTACAAAGAGGGATACGGAAAAGAAGACTTTGACCTTAATGAACATTTTAAAAGAAGACAAGAAGCGACACTCACCCGCGAAGTTGTGCATTACTTTGAAGTGAGCGCTCTCCAATAAGCTCCAAATAAGTCCCAACTAGATAATATAATTACTTCATGGGCAACTTTAATACCCCTGGATACCCATTCAGAGATATTAGAGTTGCATTTATAACATTTATAAGGGATTATCTATGGATTCATCAAAAAGAAAGTTCTTGGCACTCTCCGGTATCACCATTGCATCTTCACTCACCTCTTCACTCTCTGCAAGTGAAAATGCAAACACCCCAAAAGAAAAAAAAGAAACAAAAAGCACTAAAGCTTCACTGCCTGATACAAATAAACCTCGCGTCGTTGTTTTGGGAGGAGGATGGTCCGGTCTCTCTATCGCCAAGACAGTTACAGCCTTTGCTCCACAGGCAGATGTTATTTTGGTTGAGCGAAGACAGGAGTTCATCTCCTGTCCTGTAAGTAACCTATGGTTGGTTGACAAAGTTGACCTTGAGTATATTACGCATGACTATCTACAGGCTGCAAGAAATTACAACTACACTTTTTTTAATGCTACAGCGATAGGCATTGACAAAAAAAAGCGTATGCTTAAAACCTCTGAGGGAGATATTGCCTTTGACTACCTTGTACTCTCCCCCGGTATAGACTATGACTATTCCAGATGGACCACAGATACCACACTTATCACAAGATTGAAGCAGGAGTATCCTGCCGGATTCATCCCTGGCTCCGAACACATTACACTTAAAAATAAAATACATAACTTTAAAGAGGGAAACTTCATTCTTACTGTACCGGGAGGAAACTATAGATGTCTCCCTGCTCCTTATGAAAGAGCTTGTGTCATTGCTGACTACTTTAAGCAGAAAAAACTCAAAGCCAAGGTCATTATATTAGATGAGAACAATGCCATTACCATTAAAAAGAAAGGCTTCTCCTCTGCCTTTGAGGAACTCTATGCAGACTATATTGAGTATATTCCAAACTCTGCCATTCAAAGTATTGATCTTGATAAAAAAATAGTTACCACTGAAATGGATGAATTCACCTTTGCAGATGCTGCCTTCTATCCTCGTGTCAGAGGTGCAAAGATCCTGGAAACTATGGGTTTCGCAAAAGATGCAAAAGATATGATGGAAGGTCATATCAATGCACTCACCTATGAAGTTATAGGAGAAAAGAATATATTCATTGCCGGTGATTCAAGACCCATGGGCTTTTCAAAATCAGGTAATACTTCAAATACAGAAGGAAAATACGTGGGCAAACTCATTGCTCAACGTATAAACAGCGAGAAGCCGATTAGATGGGAACCACCTATCACTCTGTGTTTTTCTGCTATCTCAATAAAACCGGAAAATGCGATCTACATCTATACCAGATACTCTTTTGATAAAAAAGATAAAGATCCCAAAAATGTAAAATTTACAGACTGGCAAAAGTTTAGCTTTTCAGAGACCATAAGCAGTGAAGAATGGAAAAAAGATGGTAAAGTCAATGCAGACTCTATATTCTCCTGGGCTGATGCATTGTACTTTGACATGTTCGGTGCCAAATAAATAATAGTAGGTGCGTTTTTGTTAACGTGCCTATAGACCATCCTCAATAATACACATCCTTACATAATCCTGCCTTCATACATTTTCTTCATCCAGAAGTTTACATACGAGATCAGCACTTATAAAAGTATCTTCATCATATCAAGTATATCTTTTACAACAAACATATCAATATGTCAAAAAGATACTTATGCTTAGTATTTATATATTTTAGGAATAAAAGTGATTTAGAGAGTGTTTCTGCCTCATATCAGATAGATATGAGGCAGAAATGCAAGAATGAGTTATTATATTACTCTTCAGTTGCTTCATTCACAGCTGCATTCATAGCATCCTGTGCTTTAAGAAGAACATCTTTTGATGCTTTATCTGTAACATCAATAGAGCTGAACCAGTTATATACAGCTGGGTAAGCAAAGTGTACTTCTTTTTCATCTTTTTTCTTATACATATAGAATGTACAAGGAGCAAACGCACCAGCTTCCGGGTGAGTCTTTGATACTTCATAAATGACTGCTACTTTACAGATTGAATATGCATCAAAGAAGTCATATGCATCAATACCTGCTTTTTTGTAATCTTCATTCAATCTGTTGAACCCTGCCAATACAAAACCTGCTGTCTCAAGTCCGGCTTCAAGCTCTTCCTGAAGACCTTCTACTTCATCTTCTATTTCATCAGCTTTTACATCCATACCCATAGTAAATCTCTTAACAAGATCACCTTCCGGCTTTGCGATCTTATAGTTAAGTTCTTCAAATTTACCGTTTGGCATTGTTTTTTTCAAAACAGCAGCTACTTCATCCATATATGCTTTAAGGTCAGCATTGTCAGCAGGGATACCTGTGATCTTGGCAATACCTGCTGCGGCCATAGACGATACAGAAATCGTTTTTTCACCTTTTTTTGTAAAGATAGACATACTCAGTGGTGTAAAGAGTGCAATTTCCGGATATTTTTTAGCCAATTTAGATACAGCATCTTTTTTGTGAAGTGTCATAAGGTTATACGCATCATGTGCATGATCTTTGAACTTTGCTTCAAATGCTTTGTTCATATCGTTGTTACCCGTAATGTAGAAACCTGCATCCTTAAATGCCTGCTCAATCGTTTTTGCAGTGATCTTGCCACCTTGATTATCTGCTGTATAAATGCGGATATCCTGTGCAGCATTTGCTGCTATTCCAAATGTCAGCAATACTGCTGCTGCTAAACTTTTCAAGTTCATTTTCATTTTCTTTCCTTAAGGTTGATTTTGAATAAATCATCATAACAAAAAAGCGTTTACAGTTCACTTTTTTTCCATTGATTATATGTCTATATGAACTCTGTGTATCAAAAGTGTCACATTAATTCTATTAGATTTATTTATGACTATTAATCTATAATATAAATGTTATCACCCTGCATTATACTTCCGGCTTCAATCACTTTAGCAAAGATACCTCTGTCATTTTTAAGAATTTTAGGCAATTTAGTATCTACATTTGCAAGACTTTTACAGAGGGTGCAGTGCTGACTGATCTCTAAGACGGCATTGCCGATCTTAAGCCTGGAACCTGGAGGTAAGTGGTATGGATTGTAGTCGATCAGAAGATTTTCACCCAATGCACCATACACAGCATCTATACCATGTTCTTTTGCAAGCGTGTAGCTATCCAAAGAAGTAATAAGCACTGACCTGTCTATATCTTTATCATAGTGCTTATCATTTACGATACCTTTGGTATCCAAAAGAAAATCTTTAGTTGTTGTACGTCCGTTCACAGGGGAATAAAACAGGGAGGAGATATTACCGACTTTAGTCATTTTTTCCTACTTTTAGTCTAGATCATCATAGGCTTTACTGCTGACCAATTGCAGTGTTTTAAGGAATTTGCTTTCATCCCTGTAACCTACTTCATCATATACAAGTTCTCCATTTTTATCAAAAAACAGACAAGTTGGATACATGGGGTAGCCAATTTCTTTTGCAAACTTAAGTTTGGTTATTTTCATATTGTCAAAAGAGACAAGCCCTTTATCTCTGACATTGATATCTACAAAGATAAAATCTTTTTTTATAGCTTCAATGACCTTATCATCATCAAAAGTCCACTCTTGCATTTTAAGACAGTAATTACATCCTGTAATATGCAAAAAAACCAAAATATGTTTATTGGTTTTTTTTGCTTCAATAACAAGCTTGTCAAGATCGACGTCGTTAGCAAAAGTCATGCTAACAACCGTCAAAAGCAGTAATACAAGTCTTCTAAAGTACACCTGCTTTACGCTTCTTCTTCTTTTTCTGCTTTGTCTTCACCGTCTTCACTGCCTTCAGCACTGTAGTCGATTAAGTCATCTTCATCATACATTTCCAACTCTTCATAAGATCTAAAGACGTTACCCGGGCTAAGTACATAGTACAGGTCTTTATCTCTAAATTCATCAAGCGTTACTTCTTTTGTAATGAAATCTGCTACAACACCCTCTTCCATCTTTTCAAGAACTCTGTCTTTAAGCAATGAGAAGTAAAGTACTGATTCATCAGCCGCAGTCTTATCTGTGATAAACCCATGTCCAGGAACCAAGTGATCCCAATCTTTTGATTTGATTGAGTTCAATGCATTGATCTGACCAATAACAATACCGTCTCTGTTAGATGTTACCCTACCGTTCATAACAACGTCTGCAACCAAGATAGTTTTGTCATCAGGAAGATAAAGATACCAGTCCTCTTCAGAGTGTGCATATCCAACTTTTACATATTCCATGTTCACACCTGCAATATTCAACTTGGTTGTCTCTTCAAATGACTTATCTACTTTTGGAAGTACTGTACCTCTGATAGCATTCTGATAGAGTGCTTTGATCATTCTTGTCTGCATACCAGGATAGTCTTTACCATCTATATGTCTTGGACCGTAATAGTTCTCATTAATAGACGCAGGTCCATAGATCGTAGCATGGTGTACTTCTTTGTAATAGTTATTACCCAACCAATGGTCATCATGTTCATGACTGACAATAACAGCTTCTACAGGCATATCTGCAATTTTCTGCATTGCTTCATACGCTTGCTTGGCAAAGATATATGAAGGACCTGAATCCCATGCTATCCATGCTTTATCGCCTTTGATGTAACAAGAGTTTGACATATCACCGGCATTTTCTTTAGTTGGCATTTCCATGGCACCAAAGAAACACCATACTCTTTCACTGACCTGTACCGGTTTTAAATTATAATTCCAGTCAGGTCCGCCACCGGTACGAGAAGGTACCCACTCATGCACGATGAAGTTTCCATCAGCATCAAGTTTAGAAGGATTCTCTACTTTAACTGATTTATTACCGATGAAGGGCATTGCAACAAGAAATGCCCCTATCACCAATATAATACTTAATATTTTTTTCATAAGTATCCTTATTTAATTTTTTTCTTACCTGTCTCTGTTTTACCATTATTGTCAGTAAGTGTAAACACCAACTCATCACCCTTTTTAGCTCCGGTAAATGAGAATTTTAAAAGTGGGTTTTCTGCCATGAAACCACTTGTAGTCGCTTCAAATACAGTTTTACCATTTACTGTTGCAAGTATATGCGTAAAGTATTCCGGCTTGATCTTCTTTTTTTCAGCTTCTTCTTTATCTGCCATAACACTAGTAAACATTGCTTTTACTTTTACGACACCATTTTTTTCTTTTGCTTTGATTTTCATCTTTTTACCCATAGTATATCCTTTTCTATTTTTTAATTTTTATTTATCTATCTTTTTTAAACCGGGAAGTGGGGTTAGATCAACCTCCACAACCACCGATTGATACATCGATCTCTTTACCAAGTGTATAAAGTGCACCGTCTCTTGTTTTCGCTACAATTGTAACAAGTGCTGTTTGTCTCATTTTAATTCTGAATGAATAGTCTACTTTCTGACCTTCAGGCACTGAAAATACTACTGTAGCAGATCTAGGGTTCGCATCTTGGAACAATGCAATTGTTTCAATATCCATATCTGACTGAAGCGTAATTGGAATCGATCCACCATTCTCTGCCAGTTTAGGTGCAACAAACTTGATCTTGTCAGTTTTCTTAAGCTCACCTGCTCCAAACATCTCTTTGATCGCATCAACAGATTTCTCTGCTTCCCATGCTTTTGGCTTAGTCTCTCTAAAGTTTACCGCGTGTAGATTTGTCATTGGTGCAAGAACTGCAGCCGCTGCTACAAGTCCCAGGTTTAAAAATTTTCTTCTTTCCATTGTATTTCCTTTAATATTAATTTGGTTTGCAAGAGAAGTTACCTTCTTCTTGCAATATATTATTGCCTAATCGTGAAGTAAATGTGTATTACACTTATTTACTTGCACCGACCATATAGTCAACAATATCTTTTATGTCCGCATCACTCAGATCCATGTTGCCGCCTTTCGGAGGCATACCACCGGTACCTTTGATCGCGTTCACAAGCACTTTATCCATACCTTTTTTCATAACTGCTTCCCATGCACTGGCATCACCGACAGCCGGAGCGCCCATTGTGTCAGTTCCATGGCATAGCTTACAAGAAGCATCATACAACTTCTCAGCTTTAGATACGCTTCCTCCCTCTGTCTCTGGCGGAAGGTCTTTTGCATACGCATATGGAGGTACAACGTCCTTCATTTCGTATTTGATTTTCATTACTTTAGGTGGAATACCTTTTTTACCAGGACCTGCACTTGGATCTTTACAGTCTTTCATACATCTTATACCTGCACCAATATTTTTGGCACGATCAGCGAAGAATGCTTTTACATTTTCAGGACCTTTTGGACCGTCAATATCCGGATAGAATCCATTTGCATTTGGAAGAACAACTTTTGTAAGTTTCTCTTTATTCAATACATACTCATCATCCATCTCTTCACCATCGATCTCAATATCATTTTGTGCGAGTAGATAGGCAGTAATAGCATACACTTCATTATCTGTTAAAGATTTTGGATGCGCATATGGCATTGCATCTCTAATATATGTGAAAAGTGTTGTTGCTTTTGGCCAGTAGGTACCGATCGTTCTTTTCGGTGCATCCATACCAGGCTCAATTCTCTGATTTTTAAGGGTTTTAACAATACCGTTCTCATCTTTATCCTGATTACCGCCAGCCAGTTGAGGATAACCTTTACCCCCGCCACCAAACTCACCGTGACATACAGCACACTGTGCTTCATAAAGTTCATCACCTTCTTCAACAGAACCTTCACCTTCTGGTAAACCTGTACCATCTGGCAAAGCATCCACATCCCAGGCTTTGATCTCATTGGCTGTAGGTGTTCTTCCGAACCATACACCTTTGGTGCTCTGCGTATTGTATCTGTATGCTGTGTAAACACCATTTTCTCTTGGATAAATCACACCACCGTCAATAGCGCCCGGTTTTGATTTATATACACCTGGTATACATTCAGCTGCAGCGGCAACAGCAAGCGTTGAGCTTAGTGCCAATGTCATACCAATTATAACTAATTTACGATCTAATTTGAACATTACTTACCTCCCCCATATCACTAACTGCCCATGTGATAATTGCATTTCTATGATAAACACCTTCAACACCCACAACAGCTTTTTCTTGATTGACTGTCGGCTGTACATTGTCAGAATCATCATAAGAACGACTTTGCAATAACAATGGTTTACCTTCATATTTGTACATGTATGAGAAACGTGTCCAAGCTTTTGGAAGCACTAAACCTTTAAGTTGCGCTTCAACCCAGTTTTTTCCGCCGTCAAAACTAATGTCTACACCTTTGATCGTACCATGACCGGTCCATGCCAAACCTTCGATCTCAACAAGGTCACCCTTTTCAAGATCTTTCCAGTCTTTTTCTGGCGCAGGTGATGTAATGATAGAGTTTGTCTCCAGTGCATAGAAATGCTGAATCGCTTTTCCGCTTGCAGTTAAGGCTGTATACTTGGAAGTTTCCTCTTTCGCATACCATGGTTTATCACCGAACTCAAGTCTTTTCAGCCACTTAACACATAAGTTAGCTTCCCAGCCCGGAGCCATTAGACGAACCGGATAACCCTGCTCATCACGTAGCGCTTCACCGTTTTGTGCATAAACGATCATCACATCATCAAGTACTTTCTCGACTGGCAATGTTCTACTCATCTCTGAACCGTCAGAACCTTCTGCAAGCATCC
>CAZCBU010000132.1:0-3037 GCA_964496995.1 uncultured Sulfurovum sp. | reverse complement strand
CCCAATAAGTATTTTGTCATCCATACATCCTATAAAACGGAGCTTGAGAAGTTTGCAAACAGACGGGGACAGAAGAAGTCAAAACTCTATCAGTATCTTTATGCCAATGAAAAGATCATTACCGTAGCCAATGCGATCATTGATGATTTTGACAATCTGAAGATCCCTTATAAACAGGCCTTAACGATATATAACCCCTTCTCATTCGAATATATACGAAAAAAGGGTGAAGAGAATACTGACCTTGATTTTGAGTACATTATCTCCCCTACAGCATTTCGGAAAGAGAAACGGTATGATATTATGCTGGATGCATTTAAAATGCTCAAACATGATATCAAGCTTGTCATTCTGGCAAACAGGGACAGTAGACTGGAAGCGATGATCAAAGAGCGTGGGCTTGAAGAGAGAGTTGTGATCCTCGGATTTCAGCAAAATCCATACAAATATATCAAGCAGGCAAAGCTTCTGGTCCTCTCTTCAGAGAGGGAAGGACTCCCTACAGTCGTGATCGAATCTCTGATACTCGGTACACCGGTTGTTGCAACCAATTGTCCTACTGGCCCAAGTGAGATTCTGACAGGGGGTCTTGAGAAATGGCTTGTACCAATGGAAGATCCGAAAGCTCTGGCAGAAAAGATCGATGAGGCACTGGAGAGTGAGATAGAGATCGATGAGAGTGTTTTGGATAAGTTCAATAAGGAAACGATCTATCAGCAGTTCAAAGCGCTGTTGTGATCAGACTCTTTTCTCTCTTTTTCTTCATATTTTGAATATGCCAGCAATAGACCTGTAAAGAGTGCAAAGAGGCTTAAGGGTCTGTTGAGGTGAAACATGGCGTCGATCAGGGATGCCATAGCGAAAGTTACGATCAGAATATATTTAAGTGTACGTAGAGAAGGTGAGGTGATACTGATCCTACCGGTCTGTATCAGTATCAGCAGATAGGCAAGAAGAGCGAAAATGCCTGCAATGACGGCAAATTCAGCATATTGGTTATGGTAATGTACCAGATAGCGGACATATTTTCTGTCCGGATAACGGCTGTCTACGATCTTCGCTTTTTCATCTAGATAGTCTCCTGTTCCTACGCCAAACAGCGGATGTTCGGCTACAATATCTTTTGCTACGATATTGAGCCCGATTCTTGCACCCAGTGAAGTATCGTAGGAGATGTGGTTCAGGTTTGTATAGGTCTGCTCGATCTTCTTTTTAAAGTTACTGCTCTGTGTAAAAGCAAGATATGAGATCACAAGAATGGAAAGAAGGGTGAATGTAACTGATTTGAGAGTCAGTCTATAGTGGCTGAACAGTACAAGAGGAACGATTATAAAATAGAGTAGATGTCCGGCACGTCCAATATTGATGAAGAGGTTTATACTGAAGAGCAGAAAGAGAATGCCATAGAGTATCTTTTGTGTGAATGTTGCAGAATCGAGTGTCTGCTTAAGTAGAATACCGGTGGAGAATACCAGAAAGATACTGTAAAGGGTATGATGCATAAAAGGGGAGGCACCTTCTACCTGATAATGTTCAAAAGGAATGATTTGAAAATAGATGAGATAAGAGACAACGACACTGATAAACACTCCTGCCAGAAAGGCGGAGATAACATGGGAAAGATAAGACCTTTTCAGTGAGGTGAATATGGCAAACATTGGCAGGATATACCAGTAACGGGTGATATATTTGAACCCAAACTTTATATTTTCCGGATCAGTCCAGAGGAGTGCGACAAGCAGAACAACTATGAGGAGCCCGAAGGCTTTGAAAAGGGGCTCTTTCTTGATCGCGTTGAATTTCTCTCTCATTCTGCCCTCGGCAATCCAGACAAGAAGAATCAGTGGAGCAAGAATACGTATAAGATCAAGTGAGACCGGGATGGAGAATGCATAAAGGATAATGAGCCAGTTTAAGAGTGTCGTACTTGTGATCGATCTCATTCTCCGTCCCCTTTTTAAATATGCTTATAATCTTACCACAGAGTTGTTGTGACTTTTGTAGCGTGGATAAAACTTTACAACATTATTGTATAATCATGAAACAATAGACTACAAGGGTAATACAGCTTTGAAACAACTGTTCAGATATTTTTTCCCGTATATGAAAGACTACAAAAGGGAATTTCTCTTTGCAATACTTGGTATGATCGCTGTTGCAGTAGGTACGACAGCTTCCGCACATCTTCTCAAACCGGTACTTGATGAGGTATTCATCAACAAGGACAGAGAGATGCTGACTCTGATCCCATTTGCAATCGTGGGTGTTTTTCTGCTCAAGTCTGTAGGGAAGTATGTGCAGACGTACTATACGATCTATATCGGGAATGATATCGTACGAAAAATACGTAATAAACTCTCATTGCACCTGATGTATCAAGATATGGTATACCTTAACAAAATGAGAAATGGAGAACTGCTTAGCCGTACGACCAATGATATTGCACGTATCCAGAACGTAGTCTCAAACCTGATCCCCTCGGTACTGATCAATGCCATGCTGATCATCTCTTTGACAGGCTATGTGATATGGCAGAGTCCAAAGCTGGCATTTTACTTTTTGGTCGTAATGCCTCTGGCACTGCTCCCACTTCAGGTACTGGCAAAGAGAATGAAAAAGTACTCCACCCGTTCACAGGAGAGCAATGCAGATCTGACAGCACGACTGACAGAGATCTTTAACAATATCGAGATCATTAAATCCAATTCCTCACAGCAGTATGAACAGCAGAAGTTCACCGATGAGAATATGAACTTCTTCAAACTCTCCATGAAGCAGAGCAAGACCAATGCTCTGGTCAGTCCGGTATTGGAGTTTTTCGGTTCTATTGCGATCGCAGTGGCAATCTACATTGGTGCGAATGAAGTGATTGATGACCACATGAGTGTAGGAAGCTTCTTCGCTTTTGTGACGGCACTATTTATGCTCTATGACCCTATTAAAAAACTTTCGAAGATACACAATCAGATGCAGGATGCACTGGCAGCAACTGAACGGATAGAGGAGCTTTTTGGAACAGAACCGAGTATTGTTTCCG
>CAZCBU010000131.1:0-5330 GCA_964496995.1 uncultured Sulfurovum sp. | reverse complement strand
AAAATAGATGTCGTTAAAACACTTCTTGATGCCCTTCCCTTCATCAAAAAATTCTCAAATGAAAAGATCGTTATAAAATACGGTGGTTCTGCGCAGACCAGTGACGCTTTAAAAGAGCAGTTCGCTCAGGATATTGTTTTGCTTCACCTTGTCGGCATGAAACCGATCATTGTGCATGGCGGCGGGAAAAGTATCACAGATCTGCTTTCTGATCTTGGTGTGGATACTAAATTTGTAGATGGTCAGCGTGTGACGACAAAAGAGGTCATGCGTATTGCAGAAATGGTACTCAGTGGAGAGATCAATAAAGAGATCGTTTCATTGCTGAATAACCATGGTGCCAAAGCCATAGGTATTTCAGGAAAAGACGGAAAGTTTCTTGAAGCAAGACCTAAAGATTTTAACAATTTTGGCTATACCGGGATCATAGAGAATGTGAATCCGGAAATTGTAAACAACATTATTGAGGATGGGTTCGTCCCTGTTATTGCACCTATTGCTTCAAGTTCAAGTGTAGGGCACCCAGGGTTTAATATCAATGCGGATCTTGCGGCTTCCCAGATCGCTGTGGCACTGGAAGCAAGAAAAGTGCTTTTCCTGACTGATACGGCAGGAGTACTGGATAAAGAGATGTCACTTATTACCAATCTTGATATTTCAACAACAGAAGCACTGAAAGAAGACGGGACGATCCAGGGTGGCATGGTACCCAAAGTAGATGCCTGTATTGAAGCGTTGAGAGGTGGTGTGAAAAAAGCACACATTATTGACGGAAGGGTTGAACACTCCTTGTTACTGGAGATATTGACAAGCTCAGGTGTCGGAACCTGTATAGAACTTTAAAAAATAGAGGGGGTAAAAAGTATGAAGCTGTTTGTAAAAACTGTTTTACTCCTTTCTGTATTTTTCAGTACGGTTTTATCTGACCCTATCAAACCTATTCCCCAAAGTATGAACGTAGACCGGAAGAAAGTAGCATTGGGACAGAAACTTTTTTTTGATCCTCAGCTATCTGCAGATGGTACGATCTCCTGTGCCAGTTGTCACGACCTTGAGAATGGGGGAGATGATGGTCGGAAATTTTCTGTTGGTGTCAATGGGAAAAAAGGGAATATCAATGCGCCGACGGTGTACAATGCCGTCTTTAATTTTCGTCAATTCTGGGATGGCCGTGCCGAAGATCTGAAAGCACAGGTCTTTGGACCGATAGAGAATCCGGTAGAAATGAATATGACCATGGTGCAGATCGTAGATAAATTGCAAAAAGATCCAATATATGTTTCAGAATTTAAAAGAATATATGCTGATGGTATTACTCAGGAGAATGTTGCTGATGCCATTGCTGAGTATGAAAAGACACTTGTTACGCCAAATGCGCCTTTTGACCGTTATCTTAAGGGAGAAAAGAATGCGATTGGTCAGGAGGCGGAAGAGGGGTATGAACTTTTTAAATCCAAGGGCTGTATCGTCTGTCATAATGGTGTCAATGTAGGAGGAAATTTCTATAACAAGTTCGGTATTTTCAAAGATGCCAACAGCAGTGAATTGGGACGTTACAATATTACCAAAAAGGAAGAAGATAAATTCGTCTTTAAAGTGCCGTCACTGAGAAATGTGGCATTGACCGCACCTTATATGCATGATGGACGTGCGGATACGCTTGAAGAGGCTGTAGAGATCATGTCGGAGCATCAGCTTGGCAGATACATGTCCAGGGAAGAGATCGAAAAGATCGTGGCTTTTCTTAAGTCGTTAACCGGTGAAATACCTCAGAGTGTCAAGAAGAATCGATCATGAAAATGATAAAAAGAATGCGAGCCAGGATAGATAATTTTTATCTGTTTTTTGCATTTTTTGCTATCATCCTCTCTTTACTCTTTTTTTATCTGCTCCAGGGAGACCGGAACATACGTCATTATGATGAGTATCGCCAAATTCTACAGGAAATGAATACATTGGAACATCAGTGGGATTCTATCTTTTTTCAAAAGTACCGCTACATAGACCATGATGAGACAAGCCGTATTTCCAAAGCGTTGGATGAGATGATAAATTCTCTCAAAAAGAGTGCATTGAGAGATGAATTCGGGGAACACATTTATGATGATTTTAAAGGGGTGGGAGATGCTTATGAGAAAAAAAGAGACCTCCTGATTCGTTTTGAAGCACTCAATGCAAATTTGACCAATTCTCTTCATACAATGTATGATCTGCAAAAAACGATCACTTTGCATTACAAGGATGACCTCGAAAAACTCGATCTGGTCAATGCACTTTTCTTTAATGTGGGGCAGATCTATATGGAGATGCCGTATGACAAAGCAGAGTTCTATAAACTGATAGGCTCACTCAAAGTCTATATGGGTGAAAATAAACTCTTTCAGTATCTCTTTTTGCATCTCGAAAACTTTGCTGTCAATGTCAACAAATTGAAAGAGCTCATAGATGAAAATTCAAATATAAAACTTGCCGATATGATCACCCATCTGTCAGATGAGATGAGTATGCTTTACAATAGTGTTCGCGAAGAGCAGAAAATGATCGGTATAGGCTTCTTTGCACTGGCTTTTCTCATTTTGCTTCTTCTTATCTTCAGTTATGCCCGTGTCAAAAAGGCAGCAAAAGAGCTACTTGCTTTCCGTTACGCAATTGAAAACAGTGCCAATGCCATTATCATTACCGATACGGACCGGCATATTCAGTATGTTAATGATGCATTTGAAGTGCAATCAGGGTACAAGAAAGAAGAGGTCTATGGTGAGAATCCAAATATACTCAAGTCCAACCTTGTAAACCCTGAAGTGTATGAAAACATGAATGAAACACTCGATAGGGGAGAGAAATGGGAGGGTGAACTGATAAACAGGAGAAAAGACGGTTCTCTGCTTTATGAAAGAGCTTCCATTGTTCCTATATTCATGGATGGTGAACTGGTACAGTATCTGGCCATTAAGCTGGATGTTACGGAATATATAAAACAGCAAAAATTTTTACAGCAGGCTGCTACGGTTTATGAGAGTATCGGGGACGGCATTATCATTACCGATGAAAACAAAAAGATCGTTTCTGTCAATCCTGCTTTTTCTGATCTTTTCGGTTACAGTGAATACGAGCTGCTGGGTGAAGAACCGACAGTGATCATGTCTTTGAAGGAAGATGAAGTTTTTTATAAAAAAATGTGGTATACACTGTTGTCAAAAGGGAGATGGTCCGGCAGAGTTGAAAATAGAGCGAAAAATGGAAAGATTCTCCCTATATGGCTTACCATTGCAGTAGTGAAGAATGAGAAGGAGGAGATCCAGAACTTTATTGCTATCTATACCAATCTTGAGGAGATCATTGAGATGGAGGAGAAGGCAGAATATCTTGCTTACCATGACAGTTTGACACATCTTCCAAATCGTGCCGACTTTGAAAGAAAGATCTCTGATATTTTGGATATAGCAAAGATCAGCTGGGCCAAAGTGGCTATTCTCTTTATTGATCTGGACAGATTCAAGGTGATCAATGATACATTGGGTCATCATGTCGGAGATGCGATATTGATCGAACTTTCCATGCGTATTCAAAAAGTTCTGGGTAAAAACGATCTGTTGGCACGGATCGGTGGTGATGAATTTGTTGTCATTGTCAATTCTGTACAGGAGAAGAAATATATAGGCAGATTGGCAGATGAGATACTCTCTGTCATCAGAGAAGTGATAGAAGTACAGGACTATCATCTCTATACCACTGCAAGTATCGGTATAGCGATCTATCCTGATGATGGTTATGACAGAAATGAGATCATCAAGCATGCAGATTCTGCAATGTATCATGCAAAAGACAAGGGAAAAGACAATTACCAGTTCTATACCAAACAACTTTCTTTGGATGTAGAAGAGCGTCTCAATATGGAACAGGAACTTCTGCATGCGATCGAGAGAAATGAATTCATACTCTATTATCAACCGCAGTATTCTTTGAAAAACAGAAAGATTTGTGGTGCGGAAGCATTATTGAGATGGCATAACAAAAATCTTGGATGGATCTCCCCCAATGATTTTATTTCAATTGCAGAAGAGACCGGCATTATTGTCAATATAGGATATTATGTCTTTGAAGAAGCATGTAAAGAGTATATGCGATGGCAGGAAATGGGACTGGATATAGGAAGTATCTCTATCAATATTTCAAGTACTCAGTTCAGAGAAGATGATATTTTCGAGCAGCTTAAGAAGATCATTCTGAAAGTAGGTATCCCTGCACATAAAATAGAGTTGGAGATCACTGAGCATTTTATTATGGAATATTCAACAACCAATCTCACCATTCTTGAAGACCTCCGAAATATTGGTTGCCGTATATCCATTGACGATTTCGGTACAGGATACTCTTCGATGAGTTATATGAAAAGTCTTGCTTTGGATACGATCAAAATAGATAAATCATTTATTATGGATCTGCCGGGTGATTCTCATGATGCAGAAGTCTCCAAAGCGATCATCGCATTGTCAAAAAGCCTGGGTTACCAGGTGGTAGCAGAAGGTATCGAAACCCATGAACAGGAAATGTTCTTGCGTAAACATGAATGTGATATTGGACAGGGGTTTTATTTTGCAAAACCTATGGAGAGTAAAAGATTTGTTGCTTTTGTAGAGGAACAGAATAAAAATGAAGAATAAAGAGTTAAATGGATCATCTTGTAGTATAATCAATAAATAAACTGTAAAAGTCAAGGATCAAATATGTTAAAAAAATCATTTATTATATGCTGTGCCATCATGGCACTCTCACTGCAAAGCTCAGCAGATGCAAGGCCTGAAGAAGTTGTGAAAAAAGATGCATACAGAGCAGAGTGGCAGACGATCTACGGTGGGAAAGAAGATGATATCGCCTATGGGATCGTTGCACTTGAAAATGGTGATTCCGCCATTGTTGGAACCTGTAAATCGTTCGGAGCAAAACGTACAGATATCTGTGTAACACGCATGACTTCAAAAGGTGAAATGAAGTGGCGTTTATGGCTTGGCGGAAAGAAAAAAGAGGAAGGAAAAGCGATCTGTCGTGCGGCAGACGGCAGTATCTTGGTACTGGGGCATTCAAATTCCTTCTCTGACAATTATGATTATGACCTGCATATTGCAAAGATCTCTCTTGAAGGTAAGCTTGTCTGGGAAAAGAACATTGGTGGAGAACGTGATGAATTTGCCGGGGGGATTGCCGGTACGGATGACGGGGGTGCTTTAGTGGTAGGGTCAAGTGAATCCTACGGGGAAGGTGATAAAAATATCTATATCGCCAAGCTTGACAAGAACGGTAAACTGATCTCTGCACATACGGTCGGGGGT
>CAZCBU010000130.1:0-3398 GCA_964496995.1 uncultured Sulfurovum sp. | reverse complement strand
CTTTGTATAGTAGTTCCACTCTGCATCTTCCTGGTGTCCATTACTGACCTCATAATCCGTATGTTCATTCAATGCAAATTCTATAAAATCAGGCCAGTTATACGTGAACTGAACATAATACAAAAAAGTGACATAGCCGTCAGATAGTATACGGCCTACATATTTTCCAATACGAAATTTGATCATCGCTGCTTCAAGTTTATCTTCCATGAATAATATTTCAGGTTCTTCATTCTGGCTCAACAAGCCATGTTCATTCGGTTCTTTGAGTTTGGCTTTCACAAAGGCTACGATAGGATGTGTATATTGCAACTCCTCCAATTCCATCGATATCCCTGCATTGAACTGTATAGAAGCAGGTTTTCCCTCTAAGTTCTTCATATATAATTCCCAGTATTCTTGCATTTTCTTCTCCTTTATTCCATTTCCAAACTCATGAGGTACATATCTTCCCCATCCAGTACTTTGACTTTCAAACTTTCACATTTGACACAATAATAACGCACTTCATCCACTTCAAAGACATTGCCGCACTCTTTGCATTCCAGCTTGAGCTTCTGTATGTTGATGACAAACTCTGCACCATCACACATGGTCCCCTCTTTAAAGGTATCAAATGCTGTCTGAAGCAAGTGTGTTTCAATACCTGACATCACTCCGATCTTAGTCACAACCTTCGTGATCTTTGTTGCACTGTTTTGTGTTGCTACCTCTTCACATTGATTAAGCAGGGCCTGTACCACACTGTATTCATGCATAGACTTTTTCCTTTATTATTTTTGCTTTCAGCCTCTCAGGTGTCTCTTTGGGACACAGCTTATAGACAAACTCCTGTCGTAGGCTGTGAAACTCACTTGTACTCTCCCAAAATTCCGGATGCATCACTTCAAGCTCTTTCTCCTTGAGTGCTTCTATCTCTGCTTTATGCTCTTCCAGGAAATCCTGTTTCTCCCAGATAAGATCATCATCAAAACTATTTTTGGCAAAGGTATGCAGTGATTCATAATAGGTCTCATGCGAAAAGACTTCATCTACCATACCCAGTGCTTTTGCCTGATCAACAGAAAGAGGTAAACACTCATTCAAAAGTTTCTCTGCCATTTCAGAGCCCACACGTTTAGGAAGTGTATAGGTATGATACTCGCTGCCACTGAGTCCCAGTGTTTTATAGTGAGGGTTTAGGACAACTCCCTCTTTTGCCACAACATGATCACAGGCAAGTCCCATAAAAACTCCCCCTGCTCCTGCATTTCTTGCAAAAGATGCCACAGTCACTACTTCATCGGCATAGAGTATGGAACTTACCAGATCATTCATGGCATTAATGTTTGCCCATCCGTCTTCTCCCTGCTTCGCAGAGTCCTCCAAAATGTTCAAATGTATACCGTTGGAAAAAAAGTCCATCCCTCCTACAAGTACCAGTACATCGCATTCAGATTTCAGATATTCCACTGCATATTTCAATCGTATACACTGTGCCGTACTCATCGCACCGTTATGAAAATTAAAACAGAGATAGGCCACATTATCCCGTTTTTCAACGCTCACTTCATAGAAAGTATCATAAGCCTTGTCAAAAATAAGTGGCAAACGCTCTTCTTTGATCCCTTGCAGTTTTTCTTTCAAAACATACGTTGCAGGAAGTTTGAATTTACCCGGCTCTTTCAAATGCGTGATCCAGACTGCACCATCAATGGTTCCAAGACAAATAGCCCCGTCACGTTTTGCCAGTATCTCTTTAGGTTTACCTCTAAATTTTTCTTCTTTCCAAACACCATACAGATAGCAGGGAACTCCTGAAATCTCATCTAGAACACCGGGTAGGGAATCAGAAAGATGCACCTGATCTATAATGGTCTGTGTACTGTCCTTATACCAATCTATGGCTCTTTTTTCCTGAGTAAACTGTGCATGGATAGGGTTCAAAAGTTGCGGGATACTTTTCTCTTTGGCTATGTTATCAAAAAAAGTATCCAATGCTTTTAACGAAGCCTGTACGATCTCCTGTCTGTAAAGTGATGCCTTATAGGTATCTCGGACTTTAAAATGTTCTTCTGCATAAATATCTCCACCGTCATATTCACTGTTGGCTCTGAGTATCACAAGCCCCCACTCTTTTGTATGACTTTGCAGTGCATACTCCAAAGCATTGGGACCTCTGTCGCCTCTGGGTCCTGGGTGAAAGATGTATGTCGGGTAGTTCTCGTAGATACTTGCAGGCAGATAATATTTTAGAAAAGGACAAAGTATCAACTCCGGCTCAAAAGCGTTTATTTCCTCCAGCATCTGAGCTTTATTTATGGCAAAACAGACAGATACAATATCTCCCCTATCTTGTAGTCTAGTGTAGACTGCTTGAGTCTGGGAGTTGAAAGCGGTAACTAAGAGGAGTATTTTCATTATTTTGCAGACGTTCCAATAGTCTCAATATCCAAACTAACAAACCCTTTATCATTGGTCACAATCAGATCAGCCTCTATTTTTTTAGCACACACATACTGCACTGTATCTTCATAATCTTTATAAGGCATAGCACTACTGGCACACAAATCTAATGCCATGGCAACATCTTCAGAGTCCATAGAAACCAATGTAAAAATTTCATTGACAAACTGCATCTTCTCCAATACTTCCTCTGCATCTAATATTGAACGATTCGATAAGATGTAAAACAAGTTTGCAAGGGTATCACTATTGATAAAAAGCTCACAGTTATCTTGTTCAAAATAATGTGTAACAAGCTTAAAGCTATTTTCATGAAGAGCTCTTTTGTTGTCACACATATCTACTACGATATTGGTATCTACATAGATATTATTTTGCATGTTTTAGAGCTTTCTCTATACGTACTTGTCGTATATCGATGTCACCTATGTTTGCAGCTGGTGAGTTCTTTAGTTTTTCTAGAGCATCTAACTTTTTCTTCTTACGTATCAGCTTATATCTCTCTTCTGTCATCTCTTGGACGATCTGCGTTTGTGTCTTACCTTCTGCTTTAGCCAGCTCTTCAAGATGTTTCGCTACTTCTTGTTCAAATAAAAAATTCTTACGTATTGTCATAACATATCCTTTTGTACATACAATCTATATATATTACCATACTTATAGAAAATTAGCAAATCCTCGGTAACAGTTCACCCGTAGGCAGATCCAAAAATCGTTTGGTTTCCCAGGAAGAGTTGAGGATCACTCTACCTCTATATTGTTTACTGACTGTAGCGATGACCACTGAAGTCGTATGTGTTTTCAGCAAGACTTCCAAAGCTTTTGATTCATCTTCTTTATTCACACATAGCACAAATGTCCCCTCATTGGCAAGATCAACCGCTTCAAAGCCTAACATCTCGCAAATCCCTTTTACCTCTTCCTGCACAGGAATACTCTCTTCATTTACTTCC
>CAZCBU010000129.1:0-7506 GCA_964496995.1 uncultured Sulfurovum sp. | reverse complement strand
TGAAACAAATAACAGTATTGGAAAAATATCCGGTCTTTACACTGGAAGTAGATAAAAATGAAACAAGCTATAAAAATATAGATGAAATATTTGCCTATATCAGATCTCAGATAGAAGCACACCCTATTGCTACCTATATAGGTGAATTCGACCATTACGGGCATACGAGTAATTTGAGTGAAGGTAAAATAGCTGAAGAGATCATTGATGCAAAAAATATTATCTGCTGCTTTGGAAAAGTATTGCCTAAACCGGAAGTACTTGCGGTAAGACCAAGATCTATCGGCGTGGCAGAGTTGGATGAAAGTTTTGTTGTCTCCTTTATGGAGGCACCGAACCCTGATGCGAATGCGGCAATGGAGAAGTGGGTCAAGGGCATTGCTGATCTTTAATGCGCAGATTTAACCACTCCTTCTTCTTTCTTTGTACCCTTCTTCTTATGACGGGATGCAAAGAAGAATTTCCTGTCTATTCAACTTTCTGTGATCAGAACAGCACAGTATTCCCCGACTGTCTCCACTACACTGTTTTTGATGTTAAGGATAAAAAGGCACTGGAAGCGTCCTTCGGTATAGACAACAGTGAACAGTGTGCCTACAGGGTTGAACTTATCAAATATCATGTCGGATCCTGTAATAATCCTGTAGTAAAAAGTATGGGAAGTGATTTTAACGGGTATGTACGCATAGAGATAAAAAAAGGTTTCAAGTGTTACTATAAGATACAGAGTGATTACAAAGATGACGTAAATGCGGCATTTGACAGAGTCTTGAAAAGAGTAAAAATTGATGTAAATCAAGAAAAAAAGATCAATTAAGACTAAATTTATCCTAATTAGGCCATAATACATTTATCAAACTTAATTAAAGGATATTAAATGGCAACAGTAACATTTAAAAACGACACAGTATGTAACCTAGCAGGTAACGAGATCAATGTAGGTGACACAGCACCAGTAGTAACAGTAGTAAACTGTAACCCAATGCTTCAAGATGAGCAGGTAGGCGGAGAAGGTAAAGTTCAGCTGGTAGTAGCAGTTCCTTCACTTGATACAGGTGTATGTGATGCAGAAACTAGAAGGTTCAACTCAGAAGCAGCAGGACTTGACGGTGTAGAAGTGATCACAGTATCTATGGACCTTCCATTTGCAGCAGCAAGATGGTGTGGAGCAGCTGGAATCGAAAACATCAAAGTATGTTCAGACTTCAGAAACAGAGATTTTGCTAACGCTTACGGTGTACTTTTGGCAGACGGTCCTTTGGCTGGTGTACTTGCAAGAGTTATCTTTGTTATCGGTAAAGACGGAAAAGTAACTTATAAGCAAGTTGTTCCTGAAATTACAGAAGAGCCTAACTATGAAGAAGCTCTTGCTGCGGCAAAAGCTGCACTGTAATCATACGATTATAACCTCCTTGACCAGAACCCTTTTTGGGTTTTGGTATGACACCCTTTTTTCTTAACACTTCATCTTTTTTTCTTTATCTTTAATTCTATTTTCGTTACAATCAACTTATGCATATTTATCAAAAAATAATTTTAATTATCTTATCTTCGGCTTTGCTTTTTCTAACAGGGTGTTCTCCTGATGTCAAAGGGAACAGATATTCACTCAAAGAGTGTAAACAGGAGATGCTGGATGCCAATGACTTTCTTGAAGGTGAACGTATTGACCGTATCGTTGTGATCAAAAAAGAACGTAAAATGTACCTCTATAAGGGCAATAAAGTGACCTCCGTTTTCCCTGTTTCTTTGGGGAAAAATCCTGTGGGGACCAAAGTGAAAAAGGGAGATAACCGAACACCGGAAGGACAATTCTGGATCCATCGCAAACTGTGCTCACCAAAATATTACCGTTCTCTGTGTATCTCGTATCCAAGACCGCAAGACAAAGCCCGTGCTGCGGCAAGGGGTGTGAACCCCGGTGGAGATATTACCATTCATGCACAACCGACATGGAATGCCGATGGCAAAGGGGACAAGTATACACTCTCGCGTAACTGGACACAGGGATGTGTCGCGGTAACGAATTCTGCTATGAATCAGCTATGGTACGCGGTACGCGAAGGTGTGCCTGTGACCATCAAGTAAAGGGATATCACATTAGATATACACAGAAACAGATCGATAAATTCAACCGTCAGAAATATATCAATGAGTTGGAAAAGATCAGCAAAAACCTTTTTCGTATGTTCAGAGATGAAACTGTATGTTCTGAAAAGTTTACAAAAAAGTTTACAGAACTTAAAAAGAAGTTTGATGAAAAAGTGGAGATAAATCTTGATTCGGAATATCACCAGCAGCTTAAGAATTATATTGACAGGGTGTATGCCCAAACCTGTTCAGTAGAGCTTTTTGATGACAAGAAGTTCAATGATCTCAGAGATGCAGAGATGAGTAATTTGAACCGCTTGCAGAAACTGAAGAACGGGACATCCTATAAAAAGGATAAACACAAGTCCAAGCGCGAACAAGAGGACTGGGGTTAAAACGATACAAAATACAAAGGAGTAATGATGAGATCAGCATTTGCTATAGTCTTTATTGGCATTTTGTTTTTTATAACAGGATGTACAGAACAGGGATATCGCGGGAAAGTAGACAACACACCTTATGCGACCAAGGAGTGTAGAAAAAGTCTTAGCCGAGGTGCAGAGATAGACCATACCTCCAAAATAGACAAGATCGTTGTCTATAAGAAAAAAAGAAAACTTTATACCTACAGAAAGGGTAAAAAAATAGATGAGTTCCGTATTTCTCTGGGTAAAAACGGAGATAAAGGGAATAAAATACAGGCGGGGGATTATCGTACGCCGGAAGGGTCTTACTGTATCGTAAGAAAAAAGTGTGATGACCGGCTCTATAAATCTTTGATGATCTCTTATCCCAACTCTGCGGACAAAGCAAGAGCAGCTAAACACGGTGTAAAACCCGGCGGGTATATTACGATCCATGGTCAGCCAAAATGGAATGCAGACGGGAGAGGTAACAACTATACGCTTTCACATGACTGGACTGAAGGATGTATGGCTGTTACGAATGTTGCGATAGATAGCTTGTGGAGAGCTGTTCAGAATGGGACAAAAATCGTGATTAATCCATAAGATATGAATATGTTTTTGGATAATACAAAAGAAATAGTTTTTTTTTAGCTTAATTTGAGCAAGGTTATATTATCATATTGAATAATATTGGATAAACAAGGAGAAATAAATGAAAAAGAGCATTCTATCAGTATGGTTAGTATTGTTTACAGCGTTTTTGGTAGCCGGAGGAGACCTTTCTCCTATTGAACCGGTAGAACAGAAGAATGTGTGTCATAAAGATCTGACATTTATTGAAGAAGATGTAGATCTTATGTGGCAGGATCAGCTTTATACAGATGCAGAAGACGGCGCATATGCAAGAACACGTAATGCAGGAAAAGCAGGGACATGGAGCCATGCCAAGAATTACTGTCGCAGTCTCTACTATGCCGGATATTCTGACTGGAGACTTCCAACATCCGATGAATTGCAGCATGTACACAGAATTGAAGGACAGGTATTCAGTCATTTCAGAGATAAAGATTTCTGGACATCCACACCGACAACGGAAGGCAAATATTATGTTGTTTATCCTGCAGATGCCTATATATACAAAAGAAACAAGAATGAAACAAACTATATCAGATGTGTACGTTGTACCTCTAAAGTAGAATCTCAGTACTAAGAACTGCGCCTAGAGGATCTTTATTTCCTCTTTGAGTACTATATTGAACTCTTTCAATACTCTTTGTTTCGCCAGATCAATAAGATATCTGGCATCATCAAACTTTCCCTCTCCCAGATTGACTAAAAAATTTGAATGTACCTCACTCCAGGCCATATCACCCTTTCTACAGCCTTTGAGTCCTACCGCTTCGATCAGTCTTCCGGCATAATCACCTTCCGGGTTTTTAAAGGCTGACCCGGCACTGGGATCATGCGGTTGGTTGGAACGCAGACTGAGAAGTTCATCCAGTAATGTTTTATCAAAGCCTTTCTCAATTTTAAATTTGGCAGCAGTGGCAATGCCTGCAAGTTTTGCAAAACGGTAGCCGTAGTCAATGGTTTCTTTGCTGATCCATTCCCCATTGATCTCTATACTGTCCAGAATATTGAATATCTCATACTTTTTTACACCGGCATTCATTGCCAGCATTCCCCCAAGTGTTCCTGGAAGTTTGGAACAGAATTCAAACCCAGAAATATCATGTTTTTTGGCATAAGAGACAATACGTCCTGTAGGCATTGCTGCACCAACAATAAGCATGCTGTCTTTCTCATGGATATAGGCGAAATCTTTGCTTAACATCATGAGTGGGGGAGGATTTGGAGAGATCAGCAGATTGTTGGCCCCTCCGATCAGGTATCTGTCAGAGGGAATGTTGTCTTTTTCCTCTATCATCAGGACTTCTGTCTCCTGACCTACTTTGATACTTGAGTATTTTGAGAAATCAATGGTTTTAAAAAACAAGGGAGCTCCTCTCTATTTTGAACGGAGTTCACTGTACTCTTTGGGGATGAGGTAATCCTCTGTTTTCATAGGTGTATCCCATAGTCCGTGTTTAAAGCCTATTTCATAAAGGGTATCAAGTGCTTTGAGTTGCAGTTCAGAGAGTTCCACAGATTCGTCAGAAGCATACATATCCAGGTATTTTGTCAGCATTTTATCCGAAATACGTACAAGGTTATCTGCTTCGAGTTTTGCACAGAGCTCTTCTTTCTTATCATTGGCGATTTTAACGCCGTCTATGAGGATGTTCTCTATATCGATAGCAGTGCTCAGGGGCAGGCTTCTTCTGACCGCCATACCGCCAAGTGGAAGAGGCAGCCCTTCTCCTGCGAGTTCGACCCAGATATCCCAGATTTCTTTTTCCACTTCCAGGCTCTCGTCATAGTTCAGGATAGATTCGTGAATAAGAACCCCGGCATCTGCTTTCCCGGAAACAACCGCTTCCTCTATTTCCAAAAAGTCCATATAAACCGGTCTGGCGTCTGGGTAATAGAGTCTGAAGAGCATTGCATTGGTCGTATATTTCCCCGAAAGAGCTACTTTGAAATTACGTTTTAATGTTTTGTCTTTACGCCTGATAAGCTTGGGACCATAACCCTCTCCGAAGCTTACGGCTGTACGAAGCAGTGCATACTCTTCTTTAATAAGCGGATACATTCCAAAAGAGATGGCAGAAACATCATAGGTTCCTTTCATGGCTTCAACATTCAGGGTTTCAATATCCAGTCCGATATTTTCAAAGGTATAGCCTTTTGTATCGACCCAACCGAATTTAATGGCATAGTACATAAAGATATCATCGGCATCGGGAGAGTGGGCTAATTGTATGGTTTTGGGCATAAAGGCTCTTTTATAGTGAATTGTAAAAGTATTTTATCATAAGGCAGTAAAAAAAGAAATTTTATAAAAATATGACAATATGACATATTTTTGAGCTTTTTTAAAAATTTACATTAAACTGCCCATAAGACTAAACAATATCTATTTTATTTAGATAAAATTCATCAACATAAAGGTTAAGGATATGACAATGGCAATGGACGCAAACAAACAAAAAGCACTGGATATGGCGATCAAACAGATAGACAAAACGTTTGGTAAAGGTACATTGATGAGACTGGGAGACAAAGCGTTTGAACCGATCGAGTCTATTTCCACAGGCTCACTCGGACTCGATATGGCATTGGGGATAGGTGGTATTCCTCAGGGACGTATTATTGAGATCTACGGACCTGAATCATCAGGTAAGACCACCTTGGCACTGCAGACGATCGCTTCAGCCCAGAAAGACGACATGGTCTGTGCCTTTATTGATGCGGAACATGCCCTTGATGTAGTTTATGCAAAGAATCTGGGTGTAGATACTGATAACCTTTTGGTTTCTCAGCCGGATTTTGGAGAGCAGGCACTGGATGTACTTGAAACATTGACCCGTTCCGGAGCCGTTGATCTGATCGTTGTGGATTCTGTGGCGGCCTTGACCCCTAAATCTGAAATAGAAGGGGATATGGGTGATACCCACGTTGGACTTCAGGCACGTTTGATGTCACAGGCACTGCGTAAACTGACAGCTATTTTACATAAGACCAACACGACAGTGATCTTTATTAACCAGATCCGTATGAAGATAGGTACGATGGGGTACGGCTCTCCTGAAACGACTACCGGTGGTAATGCTCTGAAATTCTACTGTTCCGTCAGAATCGATGTGAGACGTATTGCCACGTTGAAGCAGGGAGAATCAAGCATCGGTAACCGTGTCAAAGCAAAAGTGGTGAAAAATAAAGTGGCGCCACCGTTCAGACAGGCGGAGTTTGACATTATGTTCGGGGAAGGGATCTCATTCGTGGGAGAACTCATTGATTATGGTGTGAAGATGGACATTGTCGACAAATCCGGTGCCTGGTTCTCTTATGGCAGTGAAAAGCTGGGACAGGGGAAAGAGAACGCCAAGATCACCATTAAAGAAAACCCTGAAATGATGGCTGAAATTGAAGGTAAGATCAAAGAAGCTTTAGGTTTCGGTGCAGGACTGACCGTAGATGAAAGTGAAATGAACGAGTAATATATTGTAGAGGCAAAGCAAGCTTTGCCTTAAGCCAAGATCAATGCTTTGAATCTGCCGGGTTACACTTTTTACGCCCGTAGAACCATCCGTTCTGATACTCCATGTCGTTTTTAAATGCCGTATGATCTTTTGTATAGGCACCTTTGGCTGTCTCACAACCGGCTTTGGCACCATTTTGGAAACTTGGTGTCTGACTCTTCATATTGATACCTGAACTACTGCTGCATGCCGAGAAGAGCATTGCCGATACTGCAATTAGAGATACGGTTATTATTTTATTCATTGAATTCCCTTTTTTTCTTGTTTATATGTAAAAATTATATCAGAACTTAAATTTCTTAATGTTAATTTCCCCCAAAAACAATATAATTTAGTAATTTGTTAAAAACAGGAGAATAAAAATGAAAAAAATATGGCTAATAGCTGTGATGATATTGTGTGCGAGTCTGTTAAATGCCGGAGATCCGGCAAGCAGGGTTTTTCCTTTGAGTAAAACAAAATTTGCAGTGGCTGCAAGTGGTGGAGAAAAGATCGTTGACTTGAGCGGACAGGACTATATTGTTGTGTCGCTGCGTGAAAAAGGTGCCGACGGTATAGCATATGCAATTGACAGAGACGGTGTTGTCTGGTGGGCAGCGGTGATCTCTTCGGGTGCAAAAGGGCATGAAACGCCATCAGGGATCTTTACGATCTTCAGAAAAGAGCGTTCTTATATGTCTAAAGCACATCCGGATCCAAAGGGAGTAAACAATATGGATTTCTCTTTATGGTTCACACAGCAGGGACATGCCATCCATATGGGTAATGATGATGCTATGTCACATGGGTGTATCCACGTAGGTAAAAAAGGTGCAACGTCGATGTTCAACTGGGCGCAGAAGGGTCGTACAAAAGTTGTTGTGACA
>CAZCBU010000128.1:0-5764 GCA_964496995.1 uncultured Sulfurovum sp. | reverse complement strand
AGCATGAGTACAGGAATGTCAAATTTTTCTGCCATTTTGACTGCACGCAGGGCTTTTCTGTAACCTTCCGGATTTGGCATACCGAAGTTTCTTTTGATCTTGTTCTTGACACCCCGTCCTTTTTGTTCACCGATGAGCATGGTCTTTTGACCGTCGATCCATCCGATATAACATAAAATAGCAGGGTCATCACGGAAGGCTCTGTCCCCATGTATCTCATAGGCGTTATCCATGATCAGTTTAATGTAATCCAATGCATATGGACGGTCGGCATGACGTGCAAGTTGGAGTTTCTGATAGTCATTTAAAGATCCAAAAGTCTTCTCAACTTCTTTTTCCAACTCTTTTTGATATTTCGCTACAGCTTCCAGATTGGCAATGGCATGGGCAGATACAATAGCTTCCTGTATCTTTTCAATTTTCTTTTCAAATTCTAAATAGGTTGCCATTTTGGATCCTTATATTTTCTTAAAGATGACTACACCGTTTGTTCCACCAAAACCAAAGGAGTTACTCATTACCGTATCGATCTCCGCTTTTCTTGCTTTATTCGGGATATAATCAAGATCGCAGTTCTCATCCGGTGTCGTATAGTTGATCGTCGGAGGAAGAACCCCGTCCCTCATTGCCATCAAAGAGACCACCGCTTCTATGGCACCTGCGGCACCGAGACAGTGACCTATCTGCCCTTTAATGGAACTTACCGGAGGACAATTCTCTTTTCCCCCGAACAATTCTTTCAGTGCAGCAGTTTCATTTTTGTCATTCACCGGTGTTGAAGTACCATGTGCATTGACATAATCCACTTTAGGTTCACCTGCCATCTTGTAGGCACCCTTCATCGCACGAAGCGGGCCATCCATGGTCGGTGTGGTAATATGGTTTGCATCACCACTCTCACCAAATCCAATGAGTTCACCGTAAATTCTCGCACCGCGTGCCACTGCATCATCATAACTCTCAAGTACCAATGCACCTGCACCTTCACCCATAACAAAACCGTCACGGTCTGCATCGAACGGTCTCGAAGCCGTTTGCGGTGAATCATTTCTTGTAGAGAGGGCTTTCATTGCAGCAAAACCACCTACTCCGGCACCACAGATCGCTGACTCTGCACCGATCACAAGCATTTTATCCGCCGTACCGACCATGATCGATTTCGCTGCTTCACCAATGGCATGTGTTCCGGCTGCACAGGCAGTGACAGAAGAGAGATTCGGACCTTTCAGGTCTTGATAGATAGAGACGAATCCGCCTAACATATTGACAAGAGAAGAAGGGATGAAGAAAGGAGAGATCCTTCTTGGGCCTCTGGTATGGCATACTATTGAATTCTTTTCAATATTCGGTAATCCACCGATACCTGATGCAGAAGCAACACCAAATCTTTCTCTGTCAACATCTTCAGGGAGATCAGCATCTTCTATCGCTTCAGCAGCAGCTTTAAGCCCAAGTTGAATGAATCTGTCTGCTTTTTTAGTTTCTTTTGCATCCATGACTGACGCCGGATCAAAATCGACGATTTCCCCTGCGATCTGGGCAGAGAACTTTTCAACATCAAATAATTCGATCTTTTTAATACCACATTTACCTTCTAGTATGGCAGCAAATGCACTCTCTTTGTCAAGTCCTAAAGAATTTATCATTCCCAAGCCTGTCACTACTACTCTTTTCACTGGCGCTCCTATCTACTCTTTATCATAAGATATATATAAATCTTTCATCAAATACTCACATATATTTTATCTGTTTCCCTTCTCCCTTTCAGGGTGAGGGGAAACATGTTAAAATTATACGTTTTCGATGAATTTGATCGCATCACCGACTGTAGCGATCGCTTCAGCCTGATCATCAGGAATTTCGATATCGAACTTCTCTTCAAGTGCCATTACCAGCTCAACAACATCAAGACTGTCAGCTCCAAGATCCTCTACGAATTTAGACTCTTCTTTTACCTCATCCGGGCTCACATTTAGTTGCTCAACAACTACTTCTTTTACATCATCAAATAATGCCATTGATTACTCCTTAAGTTTGTTATAAAATACGCACAAGTATAGCGAAAAAATGATAAAAATCTTATACACAACGGCTTCCTTCTCTCCTGCAAATGACTTTTTTAACGAAAAGAAGGCAGTGGCAATGTATTTATTGTTCCAGGAGTTTCTTTTTCACGAAAGGGTCATGCAAATGTTTCCCCTGCAACATCAGCAGTTTCATCTCTTCATAAGAAAGCAGCCCCTCTTTTTTCTTTTCCAGTGCGGCAAAACCGTATCCCATCGGGGTAGGCGCTATGCGTGAGTACCATGCTTCTTCCACAGGGATCCAGCGGTGGGTATCCAGTGTTTGTGTCAGCATGCTGTGCGTGTCGGGAGAATGGTTTTCAAGCCAAAGGACCAAACAGCCGATATCATCAAAAAAATAGGTATTGCCATTTTTACTGATAAGTTGCGCTGCATACTTCAACTCTTCTATATCCATACTGCACTCAGAACATTGGTACTCTTTGGGCTTAATAGAGACAACCTGATGTTCCGTATTTCCTTTATAGACATATCTGCTGCCTTCCGAACTGCCAAAAGAAAGCAGAAGTATCACGATCACAGCGATCACAATAGCAAAGATCAGACCATTGATCAAAATTTTTTTCACAATAACACTCCATTTTTAAAATAGTAGACAGCCACATAGGCACTGCACAGCAACACGAACAAACTCAAGAATAGTAACGAAATTCTCTTTAGACTCTTTGAGGATTGTTTGAAAAAATATTGCATGACTGAAGCATCTATCGTTAAAAAAAGTCCCAGCAGCAACAGTCCCCAGACCAAATAGCCTACATAATAATAGTGATCCTGCAACATGCAGAAGGGGCAGAGATGGGTAGGCAAGGCATAGATGTAGGTACCAAAAAAGTAGACCACAGCATAATAGGCGACCACTCCGAACAGTATACTCGCAACGATACTCATGAGTGCAAGGCCTGAGAGTACCGTCAAAAACACCAGAACAAAAAGAAGGTAGAAGAGTATCAGGAGTTTGGGAATATCCAGTCCCAAAGGCAGCCCGTTAGCACCTCCCGTCTGGCCGAATATGACCGAACAGCAACTTACAGGATTGGTTGTTTCAATATGGGTAAAATAGGCGATATCCAGAAAAAACTCAACACTTAAAAATAAAAATATCAGAAGAAAGAACCATGATTTCATTTTCAGGTAAGGGTAATCCTTCGCTTTGATATCTATGCTGTTCATACTTACCCAAAGTCCACTCAGAAACAGAATGATGATCTTCAGCGCAAGGAGAGGATTTCCATACACGTTAGCCTTGATCACTCCTGCCGCACACATGGCCCCGGGGACAAGATCGGAGAGCTTATCTATGGTATAGACAAAATAGGGAAGCAAAATAACTTTGAGCAGCATGACGAAAAAGATAATGGTCATGACAAGATATGAACGGTTCTCCAAAGCAAACTGTTCTGTCGTGAACAGATCAAAATTCCACCTTCTCAGTAATCCTATCGTCGCAAGAAAAGCAACAAACAGCAGAAGGTAAAGCACTGTTTCGGACAGTAAATAGACGATCACTTCATTGCTCAAAAGTATCTCATTCACTCCGGTCCACTCCCTCGCTCCCTATTCACAATGTTTCCATCTTCCATATGTACGACCTTCCCCACAAACGGCAGGCTTTCAAACAGGGGGTCATGGGTTGCGACAATAATGGTCTTGCCTCTCTCATACAATGATTGCAGGATCTCTATGAATTTCAGAGAATTTGCTCTGTCCAGATTGGCTGTAGGTTCATCACAAATGATGAGTTCAGGTTCATGAACGAGTGCTCGGGCAATGGCACAACGCTGTTTTTCACCCCCGGAGAGTTCTTTGACCTGCTGTGATGCTTTATGGGAAATGGCAGCACGTTCCATACTCTTTTCAGCCATCTGTCTGATCGTGACAATATCCAGGCCAGAATTGATCAGAGGAGCGATCACATTCTCTTCAACACTCAAGGATTCCAGAAGATTGAAATGCTGAAAAATAAATCCTATACTTTTTGCACGATAGGCAGAAGCATGCAGATCGGGAAGCTTGGAAACAAGTTCTCCTCCTACTGTGATCTTCCCGCTGCTGGGTTTATCGAGTGCGGCTATCAGCGATAAAAGTGTCGATTTCCCACTGCCGCTTACCCCGCTCAAAATGATCGTCTCACCTTTGGAGACCTCCAGATCAACAGCATGCAGTGCCTCAAAAGCCTGAGCCGTTCCTTCATTAAATATCTTGCTTACATTTTCTACAGAGATCATAACATCGCCTCTTTAGGTGGGGTGACCGCTATTTTCCATGCCGGTATGAGTACTGCTGCCAAAAAGGGAATTGCATAAAAAAGGAAGATCGACCCCAATAATCCAAACTTCAGCACAGGTACGAATGTGACATGATTTTCCAGGTTGGCACCTCCTAAAAATATTTGGCTCAACAGCGGTGCATCAAAAATAAATACATACACATATGCCAACACCACACCTACGATATAACTGACAAGTACCACCACCACCGTTTCATAAAATTTCAACTTCAGAATATCTTTGATACTCCAGCCAACGGCACGAAGAATACCTATCTCTTTTCTCTCTGTGGAATAGACCATGGAATATCTCTGATAGAGGATCAGCATAAAAGTAACGATCGTTACAAGATAGAGTATCAAGAAGAGTCCGCCTTTGTAATTGTAAAGGTTTTCATAGGCTTTCTTGATCTCCCGCTTTTCTACCACACGTACATCATAAAAAAGAAGATGCAGTTTCGCGATAATATTATCCCACTCTGCATCATTGGGGACATTAAAAGTGATATCCGTCACTTCATCTTCTCCCAATCCGAATATCTCTCTGCTCAGATCTATGGGCATGAGGATCAGATCATTGGAGAGCAGATTGCTTTGTGAAGGAAGTACCTCTTCTATCTTTACTTTTTTGAAGCTTCCTTTTGGTGTTTTAAATGAGAAATTCTCTTTATAATAGTGTTTCGACAAAAATGATCTCACCCCGGAACCGACAAGCATACTCTCTGTCGTCAAAAAACTTTTAAGGTCCACTTCTTTGACCAGTGAGTCAAATGCTTTACTGCTCTGCTCATCGAAAAAGTCCACACCGAACACCAAAAAAGACTCTTCACGCGGTGCAAAAAAGTATCTGCCGTATATTCGCGGTGCTACTCTGGTCACACCGTTGATCTCAACGATCTTGTCTATCCAGTCAACAGGTGTATTGACACTCTTTCCTGCCTGTACTCTGCTCACAGTAAAGTCTGACTGATACTCCAGAGTATCTAAAAGAGTCTTTTGCAGCGAAGAGGAGATAAAAAGGACTGAACTTAAAAGAAAAATGATGATCACCGAGATCAGTACGGCACCAATATGTTTCCCTTTCTGCTTAAACAGCAACAGGGTCAAAAAATGTAAAAACGCACTCTTCATGATCATATTATCTGGCATAAACCAGATCCATTTTATTGATAGGCTGCATTTGGGGATAGGCAGGATTTACCGTTTCTTCAAAAAAAAGTACTCTTGGTTCATAATACGCAACACTCAAGGAAGGAGAAACAAGCCCTGTAAGTTTGACAAGTGCAGTCATTGTATTCTCTGGAGTATGCGTATGCAAAAGATAATGTATGGACACCCCACCCGCCATGAAGACCAACAGTGTCACCAGGACAAAAAAAGGTTTAAGCATATGATCTCCACCAATACTTTACAT
>CAZCBU010000127.1:0-3270 GCA_964496995.1 uncultured Sulfurovum sp. | reverse complement strand
AAAAGTGCAAGGGCTACCCATACGGTCTGTCTACTTTTTTTCCTCATTTCCAGACTCAAAAGTGCTTTTTCACTTTTGATCAGAAGTTTCATTTTTGCATTAAAATCTTCACTCATTGGGATTCCTTTATTTTGAGCTGAGCGCATGGCCAAAGGCAGCACCCAGTGCGAAAAGTACTATCGCCGAAGTGGGCGAAAGGTTCTCGTAGTCATGTTTGATGGTCTCGACCAACTGGTTGAGTGCCTCTTTGGCATCGATCTTGCTCTCTTCCAGAGAGGTCATGATCTCTTCAGCTTTCTCTTGTGCCTCAGCGATCTCTTTCTTCTCCTCTGCCTGCGCTTTCTTCTCTTTTGCTGCCTCTTCTTTCTCCTCTTTGGCTTTCTGTTTCCTGAGTGTCTCCACCTCTTTGCGAAGCATCTCGAGCTCTTGATGCATGGTCATTTTTGCCATTTTATATCTCCTTTTTCATAGGGTTTTATTTAATAGGTTTTTCGCCATAGTCACTCAACATCAGTGCGATCCATTCGGTCTCCTTGTACTGTGCAAAAAGAAACTGCATTGCCATGGTCAACGGTACCGAGAGTATCATCCCCGTAGGACCCAGTACCCAGCCCCAAAGTGTCATGGAGAGGAAGATGATGAGTGCAGAGAGCCCCAGTCCTTTTCCCATAATGCGCGGCTCCAGAATATTTCCTATGACCATATTGATGGTCAGATACCAGAGTGCCACCCAGAGGGCGGTTATCATCCCCTGGTCCATCATCGCAAGTATGATGGGAGGCACGGCTGCAAAAATGGAACCTACTACAGGAATGAAGTTGAGGAAAAATGCCAGTGCTGCCCAGAGGTAGAAGTAATGAATGTCATAAAACCAGAGCACGGCAAAGACCCAGATTGCGGTGATAAGAGAGGTTTTGACCTTGATGATGAAGTAGGTATTGATCTTGGAAATGATCTGCATTCCGTCTTCCAGACTGATCTTGCTTTTTGAGAGGATCTTCTGTACCTTGCTGTGCATGAACTGTGACTCCATCAGCATGAAGGCTACAGTAAAAAGGATGAGAAAGATGTTGGAGAACTGTGTGCTGGTCTGTGAAGCCAGATTTTTGACGATGCCGGAGACATTGCTTTTTGCCAGCATGGCCTCAATATCTGCCTGATTGACAGAGAGTCCCATACTCTGCAGGGTCTGTACGAATTTTCCCACTGCGGTGTCGAACTGGGCACTCAGTGTGTGAAAGTTCGCTGCAAACTCCTGTGCCTCTGTGACAATGTACCCACCGAACATAATGATGGGTATGGCAGAGAGAATAATAAGAATGATCAGTGAGATCATCTTTGGGATATGCTTTTTTTGAAGTATGTTCAGGAGAGGGGAAAGTACGATCGCCAGAGAAACAGAGATGAGAAAAGGTGCCAAGACGCCAGCAGCATACTTCATGATGACAAAGAGGATGGAAATACTGGTCACAAGTATGAGGAACTGGTTAATTGGCCATGCTTTTTGCATTCTGTATCTTTCTGCGCTTTTATTGTTGAATACTATAGCAGTTTCTATCCTTTTTGTCTATCCGTTTTACGATATTTTAGATAAAAATCTTTCATTTATTTGGAATGAAAGTTGTTTTATTCGTTTTTGGGATAGACACTTCAAGTATTACTTGCTATAATCTTGAAACTTTTAAAAAACAAGGATAAAAACACAATGAAAATAGCACAAATAGCAAAAAAAGCACTGCTTCCCTTTTTGATGGTAACAATGCTGCAGGCAGCTTCAGATATGAGCAGTACACACGAGAGTTTACGAACACTTCCTCCTGAATACAATATGATCGTGGCACTCTATGGCCGTCCCCACTCAAAAGCTTTGGGAACTTTGGGAAAACAGCCTTTGGCGCAAACTATCAAAATGGCAAAAGAGAAAGCAAAGATTTATGAAAAAGCATGGGGTACAGGCAAGCATGTGACTCCGGGCTTTGACCTTATCTACGAAATGGCAACAGCATCTCCGGGGAAAAATGGCAAATATGTGATCACCCTGAACCATAATACATTGATGGAGTATATTACGGCTGCACAAAAGAACGGGATTGTAGTTTTCATCGATGTACAACTTGGTAAAAGAACGCCTGCTCAATCGGTAAAACCTCTTTTGAAATATTTGAAATATGACAATGTACACATTGCTGTTGACCCTGAGTTCTCGGTCGATAACCTCTCTGTCCGTCCGGGTAAAAAGATAGGTTCCATCACCGGCCAGCAGATCAATGAAGTCCAGCATATGATGAGAGACTACATCAAAGCAAACGGGATTAAAAAAGACAAGATCCTTTTGGTACACATGTTCACAGAGCATATGGTCACCAATAAAAAAGCCATCAAGTACACAGACAGAGTACACCTGGCGATGCACCTGGACGGTCACGGCAGTCCTTCACTGAAGATCAAAACTTATAACGGTCTCTATACAGATGCGCGTGCGGGACTGGTTACCGGTGGATTTAAAGTCTTCTACAAGCAGGACAAGCCTATGATGACACCAAGACAAGTACTTGGTCTTGAAAAGGTAAGCAACAAAAGAGTAAAGGATATGCCTAAGATCATTACGTATCAGTAGGCTATTTTTTAAACCCGTAGGGTCGGTTCACCGACCATGTACTACAGGTGGAGAGCTAGCTACTCCATCTCCTCCTGCCTCTCCATACACTCCCCCGTAAATGCTCTGGTGTGACTAAAAGAGCGCTTCAGTGTTTCAGAGGGGTTCTCTTCGAACAGTTCTGTATAGTATTTTGAAAAATATCCCATGTGGATAAATCCATCCTACGTGAGGGTCACTACATTTCTTAATAGATGCGTAGGGTGGGATCTCCCACCTTTTATATGTACTGCC
Source organism: uncultured Sulfurovum sp. (assembly GCA_964496995.1). Taxonomy (GTDB): domain Bacteria; phylum Campylobacterota; class Campylobacteria; order Campylobacterales; family Sulfurovaceae; genus Sulfurovum. Next base: position 380 of record CAZCBU010000127.1, on the reverse strand, counting down.
GAACTCTACAACACCTATTTCATAAAGGCTTTACTCATTTTGGCTGTCTGCTTGTCTGCCCAGACAAAGAGTGCATGGGTGTTGTTATTCGGGTAATAATTTCTTAAAACCCCTGTCCACATCTTGCCTCTTGGTGTTCTCACAATATTCTTTTCACCTTCTTTTACAGGCTCTCCGGAGGCAAGGAAGGTCACTGTGTAGGTACCGTCCGCATTGGGCTCCATACTGTCAGAGTTGATGGCATAATCTATCGTAGCGATGTATCCGTCAAAGTTGTAAATGGTAAAAGAGAAGAAGCCGTGCCCTTTGTAGTTCAGGTCAGGCTTCTCCATAGTAAAGCTGCATCTCTCTTTGTTCCCTACAAATGAGGAGTAGACCGC
>CAZCBU010000126.1:0-14479 GCA_964496995.1 uncultured Sulfurovum sp. | reverse complement strand
ACGATGAAAGTACAATAAAGTCTTGGTTAAAGCTCTTTTTGAAACGTTTTTTCACACATCAGTTCAAACGAAGCTGTATACCGGACGGACCAAAAGTAGGAACCATTTCGCTCAGTCCAAGAGCGGACTGGAAGATGCCATCTGATGCAGATGTGCAGATATGGTTAGAAGAATTAGAAAAATAAAATAAATATTAACAAGGACAAAAAATGGCAAAAAGCGAAGACCACATAGCACTATTTATTGATTGTGACAATATATCACACAAAGCGATAGAAGGCATCATTAACGAACTCAGTAAATACGGTATTGTCAATATACGGCAGGCTTACGGAAACTGGACCAAAGACAATCTAAAAAACTGGGAAGATAAACTTTTGGAATTTGCGATCAAGCCTATTCAACAGTTTGACTACTCCCGTAACAAAAATGCGACAGACATACTGATGACCATCGATGCCATTGACCTGCTGCACACCAAAGATATCGATGCCTTTGCCTTTGCCACTTCTGATTCCGACTTTACCCCAGTGGTCATGCGTGTACAGGCTGAAGGTATAAAAGTCTTTGGTTTTGGTGAAAAGAAAACACCAAAACCTTTTATGGCTGCCTGTTCCCAGTTCATATTTACCGAAAAACTGATGAGGACCACAACCGTACATACAGATGATCAGGATGTTACAGAGGCACCGGTACGTAAGAGCAGTAAAGAGTTAAGACAGGATACCTGGCTGGTCAATGTACTGAGAAATGCCGTAGACCAGACGATGGATGAATACGGATGGGCGAATCTTGCAGATATCGGGACATACATCAACAACTCCACATCATTCTCTCCGATCAATTACGGCTATAAAAAGTTAAGTAACCTTATCAAAGAGATCGATCTCTTTGATATTGCTTTTGATGATGTGAGTAAACAGATGAGTATCCGGGACAAAAGAGCACGGAGTTAATCTTCCGTGACTTTTTTCTTTTTCTTCTCTTTAGGTTCCGGTTCAATGAATTCACCTTTGATCAGGTTCGCTTCATGAAGGAACTGTGAAGGTTTATAGTCTATCTTTTTCACTCTGTCAAATTTTGCCAAAGAGAGGTAAAGTTTATCTTTTGCCCGTGTAACAGCCACGTAAAAGAGTCTGCGCTCCTCTTCAATACTGCTCATCATCTTTCGGTTAGGGAACCTTCCGTCAACCAGATCGACGACAAAGACTTCTGGGAATTCAAGACCTTTACTTGTATGTACCGTAAGCAGATTGACCCCTTCTCCCTCGCTCAGTTCACCACCCCCCAATACCATGGCATTGACAAAACGTCTTAACTCTTTGTATTGACGGGAAAGATCCAAGAGCAGCTTGGCTTTTCTTTCTATACGCTCTCTGGCCTGTTTTTTCTTCTCCTGGTCCAATTCTCCCGATTTGAGACGTCCTCTCTGTGTGGAGAGCAACTCGACAATACCGCCGTAAAGATCGGAGGTGATCATCGTTCTGAGAATTTGGGCAGGATTTGATTCACTTCTTACAGCACTCATCAGTACATGAAAATCTTTAAAGAATTTTACACCGTCCTGAATGATCTTCGGATGCTTCAACAAAGGATGCGAGTAGATATCATGATGCAGACCTAAATGCTTGAAACGTGTGGCAGAACCTATCTCATGGTCATCATCAAAAAGTCCAAGCTGCACATTCTTGTTGGGATTGAGTTTCGGAAGGTCATGAACCTGCGGATAAAGCACCCCCTGCATAAAACTGCCGTTCCCAAAATGCAGAAAACACTGGAAGAACTCTTTTGAAAGAGCTGATCCCACACCGGATGCATACTCAAACACATGGATGAATGCCATCATATCTTTGGGATTGACCATCAGAGCAAGCATGTCAAGCAGAAATTTTATCTCTTTGGCATCAAAGAAACTGGTGCCTCCTTTTCGCTTACAGGGAATTCCCACTTCACGCAGACACGCTTCTATACCGTCTGCAGAAGAGTTGTTCCTGAAAATAACAGCGATCTGGTCATTGGGCACGTGTGTATGTTTAATGGTATCTGCAATGGACTTGTACTGTTCAAAAAGATCATTATACATAAGCAGTCTTGGCGGATGTGTCTTGCCATGACGTCCCACTTCCAGTTTCTTGGGGTAGATACGCTCATTTCTCTCTATGACACGGTTTGCCAATGAGAGGATGGGTGCAGTAGAGCGATAATTGGTCTTCAGGGTAAAGACCTGGGCATCCGGATAACGTTTTGAATAGGTGGCGATATTTTCAATGTTGGCACCGTTGAACGCATAGATACTCTGATCATAATCCCCTACACAGAAGAGTGAGCTTGGTTTAAGTGTATCTATCAACGCACCCTGAAGCGTATTGGTATCCTGATATTCATCGACTAGTACTTCATCATAATGGATCGTATGTGTTTCCAGATGGCTTTTCATACGTAAAAGCAGATCATTGAATGAAGCAAACCCGTAGTCTATCTTTTCCTGTTCAAACTCATTGGCTATGTCCATATAGGCATCCATAAGCACTTCATGCTCAGGATACTTTTCCAGAAACCATACATCAAAACCATCCAAAGAGGCATTTTGATACAAAGAGTACATCTCATAGAGATAGGTAGCAGAAAATGGTGAAACCGAAAGATTCATACGTTCAAAGTTTCGTTTTTCATAAATACTTCTAAAGAGTGTCTTCAGTTCTGAAGGCTGTTTAAGTGCAAGATTGGGATGCAACTCTTTCAGCCATCGATAGCTTACGGCATGAAAAGTACCGGATTCTATTTTAGAGACGACTTTTTTGGGAAAATAACGTTCAAGCCTGGCTATCATCTCTCCTGCCGCTTTGTTCGTAAAAGTAAGCAAGAGGATCTTTGAAGGCTCTACTCCGGATTGCAAAAGATGTGCGATTCGACCTACGATCGTAGAAGTTTTACCTGTACCGGCAGAAGCAATGATGAGATTGTGACCGAGTGGTGCAGTTGCAGCACTAAGCTGCTCTGCATTGAGAGAGCTTAATGGCAATTATTTGTGACCAATGATGTAATACGTGTTTTTATTATTCACTTTTTTCAGTTCAAGTTTATATTTGTCCGCCCAGTGGTGAACCAATTCTGTAAATGCCGAAAGATTATCTGCATTGATGTCTTCATCACATTTTATCTTCAGATGATCTTCCGAATTTGACATGGCGATAAAACCTTTTTCTACAGCTAAAGCATCATTAAAAGAAGGAAGATGCTGTGAAAATTTATTAAAATCTTTTGTATTGTCAATAATGTTGTTCATTTGTTGCAGTGTCTGATCTGTTTTTGAATATCCAAGCTGTATCAGAAGTGCTTCAGGTGTTAAATCAAGATGCATAAGTATCCTATATTTTGGTATGAATTAAGAAATTGATTGTAGCAAAGTTTTGATTAGGAAAACACAAAGTTTTTCCTAAAATGAAGTTAAATTTTAAAATAAAGTTGTCGTAGGGACTTCCAGTCTTTCAATAAGATCTTTATAGTGCTCGACATTTTGAAATGCTTTTTCATAACGCCAGCGTAAGACAAATTCAATGATCTCATTCTTCAGTGTGGCATCCAGTGTTTCTGCTTTTCCGAAATATCCCAGTGAAATATTCTTGGCTTTCTTTTTTCCATTTTTATCCGGCTCATAGGTGATGGCAATGATCTGGATATATTTACCTTCACGTACTTCACCAAAATCCTCTTCTTTCAACCCGATACCGGATAAGTTCATCGCCTTATAAATAAAAATATTGTCAAACTCCGGAGATTTTTCAAAGATCTTCAGTTTTTCATAGAGTTCTTTGACCCTGGCAATATTATTTGAACGTACATCTTCAAATTTTTCTGTAGTCTGTACTTTTTTAACTATTTTTTCTACAGGTTTTTTTACGGATTTCTCTACGGGTGTTGGTACACTTGTTTCCATGGTCTTTTGAGTATTGGATGCAGTATTCTCTTTCTGCTCCAACTTCTCTTCAAGACGGCTGGTCAGTGCTCTAAGCTTATCTAAACTACTAGACATTGACATCCCTTCTTTTATTTTTGAAAATCTCGCAACCTGGCAATCTCTATAGACGAGACCCATGGCTTTCCGTCCCCGTTTCACAACAAGTTTGGCATATATTAGATAATATAGTACAAAATATTAACTAACATTAACTTTAATAATAGTGAATAATATTAAATTTTTTTATTTTTTAATTTCAAAAGCCATTATTGACTATACTATTTAATATAGTAATAAACAATTTCCTAGGATTAACCAATGTTTAGATAAAATCATTCCCAATATTATACATAAGAGGAAGCGAATAATGGATTATTTAGAAATAACCGGTGGAAAAAAATTAAGTGGTTCAGTCACGATAAGTGGAGCAAAAAATGCTGCTTTACCCATTATTGCAGCAACAATTTTAAGTGATAAAGAAGTCACGCTTACGAATCTTCCGAATGTTGTAGATATTCGCACCCTACTTAAACTTTTGACGATGCTTGGCGGTACTGTTGATCATGACAATACCACTGCACATATCAACAATGGAAGCATTAATTCACATAAAGCTGTCTATGAGATCGTTTCACAGATGAGAGCATCTATTTTGGTTCTGGGTCCGCTTCTTGCAAGATTTGGTGAATGTGAAGTGAGTCTTCCGGGGGGATGTGCCATTGGGCAACGTCCTATTGACCTGCATCTTAAAGCACTTGAAGCGATGGGTGCCCACATTGAGATCAAAGGCGGATATGTTCGTGCGGAAGCACCTGACGGTTTAGTGGGTGCAAAGATCATTTTTGACAAGATCACTGTCGGAGGGACTGAAAATATCGTCATGGCAGCGGCATTGGCAAAAGGTACCACCACCATCATCAATGCAGCGAAAGAACCGGAAGTCGTACAGCTTTGTGAAATGATCGCAGATGCCGGTGTCAGCATTGAAGGTATCGGCACCAACGAACTGACGATCGAAGGTACTGCCGGAAAACCACTCATTTTCAATACAATTGAAATTATTCCTGACCGTATTGAAGCGGGAACATACCTTTGTGCAGGTGCTATTACAAATTCAAGTATTACACTGAACAAAGTGGATCCGGGGCATATCAGAGCATCCATAGATAAACTGGAAGCCATGGGGTGTTCTTTTGATATTACAGATGACAGCATCACCATTCACCCCTCTGACGCGTTGAAACCGGTTAATCTTATTACCATTGAGTACCCTGGTTTCCCCACAGATATGCAGGCACAGTTCATGGCTGTGGCAGCCTTGGCAAAAGGGGAAAGCCTCATAGAAGAACGTCTTTTTGAAAACCGCTTTATGCATGTGAGTGAACTTAATCGTCTCGGGGCGGATATTTGGCTTAAAGGAAGCATCGCTGCGGTAAAAGGTGTCGATACTTTCAATGCTGCAGATGTCATGGCCACAGACCTTAGAGCCTCTTCGGCACTGGTACTTGCAGCACTGGTTGCAGATGGTACGACGCACGTAAGGCGTATTTATCACCTGGACAGAGGGTATGATGACCTTGAAGGAAAACTTTCTGCTTTGGGTGCCGATATTGTCAGAAAAAAAGGTGACCGTTAAACGCTCTCACCTCTGAGGACATCCAGTACATTGGTTGCATAGCATCCTTTAGGCAAAGCAAAGCTCAATTCATAATGGGCTTTTTCCTCAATATAATTTTTCTTGATCTCTGTCACCTGTATCCAGGCATAACGTCTCGCACCGTTTAAGTTCATCTCTTCTGCAAAAGGTGCTTCTATGAGCCCTGCTGTACTTTGGGCCAGTTTTGTTTTCTTTCCAGGAAGTAATCCTGCCGGTGCAATATCTTTTGTTTCAAAACGTTTGGCTTCTTCTTCAAGGTCCTCCGCATTGAACAGACGTCCGTAAGGATAGTGCATCATCACATCACCTTCTACAAGTTTGAAAAAGTTAGGCTGTTTTTTAGTCCCTTTGAGTGACCCTTCAGGTAATCCCATGACTTGTTCCGTTTCCGCTTCAGAGAACTTTTCAAGTAAATGATTTAGCTCCATACGTTTGGAGAGCCAGCCGTTAAAAAGATATGACTGGTAAGAACCCATCAAAAACTCTTTGGTCTTTCTGTCACGGATCTTCAGTTTTCCCTCTATGAGTTTTTTCCCGTCTTCCCAGTTATTTCCGTCTGTACCAAAACGCTGATTGCCAAAATAATTCGGTACACCGTTGGCTTTGATCCACTTCAGCACAGAATCCAGTTTGTCTTTCTGTACGCCCAGTACTTTTTTAAGACGAATACTAAAACGGTTTCCTTTCAAATGCCCTACCCGGATCTTATTATTATGGCGAAAGGTTTCAAGTATTTTGATCTTCTCATGGCTAAAGGCTTTGAGTTTCTCTTCATGTATGGCCATAACAGAGATGTACTGTATGGTCATCGCATGTTTATCTTTCAATCCCGCATAGCCCATATCTCTACGGCGAATACCCACATGGTTTGAGATGGCATCCAGCATCTCCCAGGTTGTCATCTCTTTTTTACGTACTTTAAGCACAAGATGTTCTCCCTCTCCTGTAAATTCGTAAAGCGGTATCTCTTCCACGGTAAAATCACGGGGAGACGAGTTGAAGACAAAGTTATTTTTGACGTTTAGGGGATAGATTAGGTTCATGTATATCTTTCATTATTTATCTTTTGCTATTTTAGCTGAAAGCTCATTAAAGGCATTGTTAGCTAAAAAATGTATAATCGCATTAAATAATACGCATAAGGTTGATATTTGAAATTTACAAATAAAGAACTTATCATATTTGACCTGGATGGCACACTCATCGACTCTGTACCTGATCTGGCTTCTGCGGTGAATCATATGTTGGAAACACTTGATCATGACACCTTTGAGGAAGAGACTATCCGTTACTGGGTTGGTAATGGTGCCCAGATATTGATCAAACGTGCCTTGTCAGGAAGTACAAAGATCGATGAAAATCTGGATGAAGCGCTATTCAAAAAAGCGTTGGCTATTTTTCTGGACTTCTACGGTAAACATCTATGTACTACAACAAAGACCTATCCTCATGTATCTGCCACTCTCCATGCATTGAAGTCTAAAGGATACCACCTGGCTATAGTCACCAACAAACCCTTTGATTTTGTTGGCCCTATTTTGGAAGGCTTGCATCTCAATGAGCTGTTTGAACTTATCCTTGGCGGAGACAGTTTAGAGAAGAAAAAACCCGATCCATTGCCGCTTTTACACGTTTGTAAAACTCTGGATATTCCGGTAGAAGCATCTATTATGGTTGGAGACTCCAAAAATGATATTGTAGCTGCCAATGCAGCAGGAATGCAGAGTATCGGAGTGACATACGGCTATAATTACGGAGAAGATATTGGGGTATATGATCCCAGTATCATTATCAATGATTTTTCAGAATTATTGGAATATTTGTAAGAAAAATGATAGACAACAAAGCAAAAATAGCCATTATCGGTGGAGGTGTAGCCGGTGCCAGTGCTGCACTCTATTTGGGTCAACTGGGGCTGAATGTGACACTTTTTGAAAAAGAAACAAGCCTGGTAAGCGGCCCTCCTTTCTGCCACCTTCACGCCGGTGGCAACCTCTACCGTGAGATCTCTGATGGACAGTGTGTAAAACTTTTAAAACAGTCCATTGATTTTCTCCGTTTTTATCCTTTCATTGTAGACTATCGCCCAACAGTGATCGCTCTGCCTACAACAGATCCGAGTACACCTGAAGCCCTGCTTCCGCGTTTGGAAATGCTTACAGTGGAGTATGAAAAGCTCATTGCGCATGATCCCTCTAACAAAGTGTTGGGTGAGAGCAGAGATTACTACAAGCTTTACAGCAGAAAAGAAATTGAAACAATTCAGGAAAAACCTCCAGTTAGCAAACCTGCAACTTCAGATGAGTGGATGATACCTGTAGCCAGGAATATTGATCTTGATAAAATACAGTTTCCACTTATACTGGTGCAGGAATACGGGCTGAACCTCTTCCGTCTATCAGCAGGGCTTACACTGGCACTTGAACAGATAGATAATGTTTCATTGAGAACGGAGACGATCGTAAGTAACATACAGCAGGACTATAAAACGCTAGGATGGGATGTGACCTATATTTCCAATGATCAGACCCAAACAGAGCATTTTGACTACCTCATTAATGCCGCCGGTTTCCGTTCCGGGAAGATCGATGACCTGCTTGGGGTTGAATGTAAACGCATGGTGGAATTCAAGGCTGCCTATATCTCAAAATGGGACAGTTGCTGTGACACACTTTGGCCGGAGATCATCTTTCACGGTGAGAGAGGAACACCAAGGGGTATGGGACAGTTCACTCCCTATCCCGGCGGTTATTTTCAGTTACACGGTATGACAAAAGATATTACTCTGTATGAAGATGGTCTGGTAGCGAACTCTATGGTAAGCTGCCAACCGCATCTCAATCAGAACTTCATAGAAAAAATAGAAAAGTCCTGGAGCAAAGAAGAGACCGTCCAACGTACCACATCTGCCATCAAACACCTTTCACAGTACATTCCGGCATTTTCCAAGGCGCATGTAGGTTCAAAACCGCTTTTCGGGGCACAGCAGATACCGGGAGATGACCCTACTTTACGTGTGGCAGAAGTCTCTTTCCCTGCAACACGTTATGCCAGATGTGAGATAGTCAAAGTCTCTTCTACACTTGATATGCTTGATGCCATTACGGGGAAACTGATAGAACTTGGCTATTTGAACTCTGAGGTAAAAGGAAAAAGAGAGATTGAAGTACTTCATTCTTTAGAGGATGAGGAGATTACCGCCTATGGTGAAATACTTTGTAAAGAGCGCGAGTATCCCCTATTGTTAGCCCATAGAAATGTAGGAAATGTGTAGGTCAGGATGCCCTCATCCTGACACAAACTTGTCATACAAATTAAGATTTGACGGTGGGCAATTGCCCACCCTACGAGAAATGATGACTCCGACAGGGAAATCGTTCTTTGTTTTTTGCCACTTCTGCAAAGACGGTTAGGGGTAAATTTAATGCCTCAGCAACAGATTTTACTGCTTCAAACTCCTCTTTTTTAAACCCTATCAGCATTTCATACTCTTCTCCAGAAAAGCCTACTTCATCGTTGATATTTTTTAATAAGTTAAATCCATATTTATTAATATCTAACAGCTTGTTCGTATCACAGTAGAGTCCGTCTGAAATATCCATACCAACCTGTAGAAACGGTCTGGCTTTCTCTATGAACGCTGCTCGCAAAGTGGGTTCAAAAAAGCGAGAATTTTCATCAATCTTTTTACCTTCAAAGAGTTGCAGCAGATCACGTTTACTCTCACCCAGTGTTCCCGTATATGCCAGAAGATCTCCCTCTTCCAAACCTTTTCGCAAAAGAGGATTATCACTTTTTGAAATAATGGTAATGGAGAGATGCAGTTTATCTCCACCCACAGTATCTCCGCCTATGATCTCACAACCATACTCTTTTGCAGTCTTTTCCATACTGGAAGTCAATTCATCTATATCATCATTGGAAAGATCTTTGGGCAAAGCCACCGTTACCAGCGCAAATTGAGGCTTTGCATTCATGGCAATGGCATCCGAGAGGTTGATAAGCATCGCTTTACGCCCTATCTGTCTCAAACTCATCCACTCACGTTTAAAGTGTACATCTTCAAAAAAAGCATCCATGCTGTAGAGTGTGTCACCAATGACAGCAGCATCATCCCCGATATATTCAGAACTCAGTTTGGAGATGAGATAGTGTTCTTTGTCCATCATAGTGTTTTGATCCTGCCTGTTTAATAGTGTTAAATTGGCAAAATTGTAACATAGATTATTCTATTTTAGGTTTGTCGGAGAGATTTACTCTTTTTGGAAGAAATTCAAGTTATAATCAAGACACTATAATACACAAGGGAGCTGCCTATGCAACATACTTTAGAAGTGAGAGCATTTTTTTTCAATGCAAAAACAGATTATCTGCCGTACTACAAAAACTTTACAATGACTCTGAATGCTGAGGATCCTGTAGAGAAGATCCTGGCTGAAGTCAAAGCACAGAACGAAGACTTTGCCTACCCTGCAGAAAAACTGGTATTCAAGATCAATGATCTTGTGGTACTGGGTTCGGAAACTGTTGCTAACGTGGTCAACAGACTGGGTACGACTCTACAGATAGATCCTGTACTCTCTTACCGTTCAAACCACTGTCTTGTCATTAATGATGATGATTTTATGGAAAAGTTTGAAATGCTGGCACCTTTTGCTACAGAAGAAGACAAAGCATACTATGAATCACTCTATGCCCTGCACTATGCTTCTGAAACCTATAAATTCTCACACGATTACATTGGTGATGCCATCTTGCTTCTGGCACACAGAATGCTCGCAAACGGCTCTGAAGACAAAGAGGCGATACTGGAAGCGATCTCAGACCCGTATGACGGCCTTGCTGCCTGTGAATATGAGAACAATCTCTTTAATGGTGAATTCCATACCAAAGAGATCGATGCACTCAATGATCTGGTCGGCTACAGTAAAACCAACACTTTCCTGGACAAGATCACTGAAAAACTTTCCAAAAAAGCACTTTACAGCTTTGAGAAACAAAATATTGAAGGTGTCAATGTTGCCTGTTATGCAGGGGACAGTGGTCTGCTTGATGAAATACATGAAAAGATCTCCCAACATGCAGGCAATATCATTAAATTCCAGAGAGCTAAAAAACTTGCTGGGGCTTCACTCCTTGGCAAGCAGGACAATCTGGCTTTCCTCAAAGCAGCGACCACCCTTTTAAATGCTTTGGATTCAGGTGCAGAACTTCTGGTTGTAGCCAAACAAAGAGATCTGGATATGTTCACTGCGAATTTTGCTTCGATCCAAAAACGTATCGGGAGAGAAATACCGCTTCCAATGATCTCGATCAGTGATTTCAATACACTTTGCAACTCAGAAGAAGTGGTTGAAGAAGCTTAACTTATCACACCTATAAACTTACATTTTCATTCTCTTTTAGAGAGGTGGAAATGTGTAACAGCCTCCCTATTTTCACATTCTTTCTATGACCATTAATCAAACTAATACAAAACTGAAGATATAATAAATGTAAATTGCAAACAAAGGATATAGATATCATGAATGATACTTCAGATGTTAAAATCTACGAATATGACGCAGTGATCGTCGGTTCCGGTTTAGCTGGTCTGGCTGCGGCCAAAGAGCTGACAGAAGCTGGTAAAAAAACTGCCGTCATTACAAAACTTCACCCACTCAGATCCCATTCAGGTGCTGCTCAAGGTGGTATTAATGCTGCACTTGGTGCAGAGGACTCAACAGAACTCCATGAGTTTGATACAGTAAAGGGTTCTGACTATCTGGCAGACCAGGATTGTGTTGAGCTGATGTGTTCCAAAGCACCGGAGACTATCCGCTGGGCTGAAAGAATGGGATGTGTTTTTTCAAGAGATGAAGAAGGTGATATCGCTATCCGTCCTTTTGGCGGACAATCCAAGCCAAGAGCATGTTATGCAAAAGACAGAACCGGTCTTGCACTCCTTCAGGCGATCTATGAGCAGGCTTTCCGTGCCGGTGTCGAGATCTTCGATGAATGGTATGCTGCAGACCTTATTTACAAAGACGGTAAAGTTTCCGGTGTGGCTGCCTATGACATTAGAAACTCGGAGCCTGCGATCTTCAATGCAAAGGTAACAATGTTCGCTACAGGCGGACATGGTAGAGCCTACAGATTCAACTCAAATGCACATGCCAACACGGGAGACTCCCTCTCTATTGTTGCACGTCACGGTCTTCCGCTTGAAGATATGGAATTCGTACAGTTCCACCCGTCTGGACTCGGTGGTTCAGGTGTCCTAATCTCAGAAGCAGCGCGTGGTGAAGGTGGTAGACTCTTTAACTCTGAAGGTGAAAGATTTATGACCAAGTATGCACCAAATGCGATGGAGCTTGCTTCTCGTGATGTTGTGTCTCGTGCCATTATGGAAGAGGTACGTCAAGGACGAGGTGTAGGTAAAGACGGTCAGTCTGTGAACATTGACCTGACACACCTGGACCCACAGATCATCCTGACACGTCTTCCGGAGCTTCGCGAACTTGCGATCGCTTTCCAGGGGCAGGATATGCTCAAAGAACCTATCCATATCTCTGCGACTGCCCATTACTCTATGGGCGGTATCCCGACCAATATCAACTGTCAGGTACGTAAAAATCCTAAAGAGCTTGTAGAAGGTTTCTATGCTGCGGGCGAGTGTTCCTGTGTATCTGTACACGGAGCGAACAGACTGGGAGCGAACTCCGTACTTGAAGCCCTCTTCTTCGGACGTCATGCCGGTGAGAATATGGTAAAAGCTTTGGATGAAGGTGTGGAACTCAGACCTGCTTCTGTGGAAGATGCCAGTACCATGCTTGAAGAGATGAAAAGACTGAAAACATCCAACGGTATGGAGTCTGTGCCTAAACTCAGAGAAGAGTTACAGATCGGTATGACGGCTGATGCAGGTGTTTTTAGAAGCAAAGAATCTTTGGAAAGACAGATCAAGTTGATCGATGATCTTCTTGTACGTTTCAAAAATATCCGTATCGATGACAAATCCAAGACTTTCAATACAGACCTTCAGGAAGCCATTGAGCTTGGGCATATGTTGGAATTCTCCAAGTTCATCGTTGTGGGTGCACTGAACAGAGAAGAGAGCCGTGGTGGACACTACAGAGAAGACTTCCCTACCAGAGATGATGAGAAGTTCTTGAAACATACTTACGCCTATATGGATAAAGATTATAACATTAGCCTTGACTGGGGAGATGTTGTGCTTGGTAAGTTTGAGCCTAAAGAAAGAACATATTAAGGAGGTCATGATGAGTGATAATACTAGAAAAGTAACAATTAAAGCATTCAGATTCAACGCTGAGACCGACTATCTCCCCTACTACAAACAGTACGAGATGGAAGTAGGAAAAGATGAGTTGATCCTTGACCTTCTAAACAGGATCAAGTGGGAGCATGACGGTTCATTCTCTTACCGACGTTCCTGCAGACACGGTATCTGCGGTGCCTGTGCCATTAAAGTGAACGGTAAAGCGACACTTGCATGTAAGCAGAATGCCATGGAGCTTCTTGACCTTTTTGACAATGAACTGGTCTTTGAACCTTCAAGCAAAAAGCGTGTGGTCAAAGATATGATCATCGATAAGAAAGATTTCTGGGACAAACATGCACAGGTACAGCCTTATGTCGTTGCCGATGTTGACCCGCATCCGGAGCATGAAAGCAAACAAAGTATCGCAGAGTTCGATAAATTCCTTGACTCTGACCTTTGTATCCAGTGCGGTGCCTGTCACTACTCCTGTCCAGCACTCGAAGTCAATCCTGACTACCTCGGGCCTGCAGCACTCAATGCAGCCTACAGATTTACTGTAGATACAAGAGACAATGCAGGTAAAGAGAGACTTGAATTGACTTCTCAGCCTGGTGTAGGTGTTTGGGATTGTGTAAAGTGTTTTGAATGTGCGGAAGCCTGTCCAAAAGAGATCAACCCTATTGAGAAGATCACTAAACTTCACAATATGCAGTTTGAGCAAGGTGTTGCCGTCTCCAATGTTGCAACACGTCATGCTGAAGGTTTCGTAAGAAGCATTAGAAAACACGGTTTCCTTGATGAAGCAGATATTGTTGTCTACTCTGAGGGTTACCTTGGGATGTACAAACACCTTAAAACAGCAGTGAAGATGATGAAAGCCGGTAAGATCCACTGGCAGGACGGTATTCCGTTCATTGACAATATGCCGAAGATCAAAAATCTTGACGAAGTCCAGAAACTCATTGATATTTCAATGACAAACAAGCTGTAAGGAGAAAAGATGAGCCAATTACATTATGCACTGTTTACAGGTTGTACAGCTAAACAATCTACCCCGGAACTACTTTCATCTACACTTGCAGTAGCTGATAAACTAGGTATCAAGATCACTATTTTGGAAGAAGCTTCCTGTTGCGGTGCTTCCCACCTTCAGGACTTTGATGAATTCCTTGCTCATGTACTGAATGCAAGAAACATCTGTTACGCAGAAAAGCTCGGTCTGACCATGATCACCATCTGTAACACCTGTCAGTTGAACTCTGCTATGACCAAACATGCTTTGGACACTGACCCTGAGCTTAAAGCAAGAGTCAATGAGAAACTGGCAGAAGTCGGACTTGAATACAAAGGAACCTCTGAGATCAAACATTTCCTCTATACACTCATTGATGAGTATGGACTTGATAATATCAAAGACAAAGTGACCGTACCACTTTCACACTTGAATATTGCACCGTTCTATGGATGCCATAATATCAGACCATCAGAGCTGCACCACGGAAGTAACAATGGAGAAAATCCATACAACCCTACTTCACTGGATCAACTCATTGATGCACTTGAAGGACACCCTGTAGACTATGACCATAAAAACAAGTGT
>CAZCBU010000125.1:0-3099 GCA_964496995.1 uncultured Sulfurovum sp. | reverse complement strand
GAGAGGTTGAAGTAGTAGTCTGAAATTCGGTTCACTTTGATGTCTTTGGGAAGTTTGATGGAAATTTCATTCCCTTCAAAATCATAGGTTTTCAGTTTGGTATCGTAGGGTTTGATCTGGTAGAGGTTGGCAAGGATGAGGTTGGCGTAATTCTTGTATTTCTTTTCCTCTTCGGCCAAAGATGCTTCATTGGGGAGTTTTTGCAAAAGTGTTGCCAGTTTTTCACTCTTCTTTTTGGTGACAGAGAGTTTCTGTTTTTTCATCTCTTCAAGTTTTTTTGTCTGTATCGTTTCATACCGTGCTTCCAAATGGGCATCGATATCTGTAATGGTTTCTTCTGTTTCCTTTCTCTCATGAGGAGGAATGCCCAAAAGCTCCATTCCCGGACGAATGACACGAAAAGAGCTGTCTGCATCGATGTGCCTTAACGCTTCAATGATCACTTCATTGTCATCAATGAGAATAGCATTGGTGTTTTTCCCTGTAAATTCAAGCTGCAGGTAGATGATCTTGTTTTTGTAAGAACTCTTTGGTGCAATGGTAAAACGCAGAATACGGTCTTCATCGGGTACATCTACAGAGAGAAGTTTACTCCCGCTCATCAGTGAATGCAGCAAAGTGTCAAAGGGTGCGTTGTATCCTTGAAGTGGCCGTTGGGAAGGGGCCTTGTAAACAAAACTGTGCCCTCTTGTCATATTGAAAAAATAACTTTCAGACTTATCGAACATGATCTCCAGTGTATTATCTTCAATACGTCTTGCACGGCTTATAAATGTAAATTGGTTCAAGCGTTGGGCGATCGCTTTCAGTTCGTATAATTTCATAGTTGGAATTATAGCAAAGTTGTGAGCAATAGAAGCATAATTTTATTTCGCTATAATTCGCGTAATAATACGATAATGAATTAAGGATTTTAAATGGGACAGACCATTACGGAAAAAATATTCTCAGAGCATGCCGGTAAAGAGGTTCATGCAGGAGAGATCGTAAGAGTGCCGATCGATATGACGATAGGAAATGACATTACAACCCCTATTTCTATTAGAGCATTTGAAGAGAGCGGTGCAGAAAAACTGGCCAACCCGGATGCTTTTGCCATTGTGATGGACCACTACATTCCTGCAAAAGACATTGCTTCTGCCAACCAGGCAAAGATCTCAAGGGAGTTTGCCTACAAGCACGACCTGAAGTACTTTTTTGATGAGAAAGATATGGGGATCGAACATGCTTTGCTTCCTGAAAAAGGACTTGTGATTCCTGGAGATGTCATCATTGGTGCAGACTCGCATACCTGTACGCATGGTGCGCTTGGTGCCTTTTCAACAGGTATGGGATCTACAGATATTTCATTTTCCATCATTACCGGAGGTAACTGGTTCAAAGTGCCTGAGTCGATCAAAGTCAATTTGGTAGGTAAGCCCGGAAAACACATTTACGGAAAAGATATTATTCTTGAGCTTATCAGGATACTGGGTGTAGACGGTGCTTTGTATCAGGCGATCGAATTTACAGGAGACGGTGTGCAGTACCTTGGTATGGCGGACAGATTCTCTATGTGTAATATGGCTATTGAAGCAGGAGCAAAAAGTGGTATCTTTGCGATCGATGAAATATCGCAGCAGTATCTTGATGAGAGAGAAGAAGCAAATGACGGGTTGAGATCTGAGCCGAAATTGCATTATTCTGATGACGATGCCGTCTATTGCCAGGAGATCACGATAGATATGGAGCACCTCTCGCCTGTCATTGCCTACCCGTTCCTGCCGTCTAACGGTAAGCCCGTAGAACAGGCAGTCGCAGATGACCTGAAAATAGACCAGGTCATGATAGGAAGCTGTACAAACGGACGTATTGAAGACTTGAGAATCGCGGCAGAGATCATGAAAGGCAAAAGAGTAGCAAAACACACACGTATGATCGTTACTCCTGCTACACAGAAGATCTTTCTTCAGGCACAGCATGAAGGCTTGATGGATATTCTTATTGAGGCAGGTGCCGTGGTATCGAATCCGACTTGTGGAGCCTGTTTAGGTGGGTACATGGGGATACTTGGTGATGGTGAGCGCTGTGTGGCTACGACCAACCGTAACTTTGTCGGTCGCATGGGAGCAAGAACTTCTGAAATTTATTTGGCGAATTCTGCAGTAGCCGCTGCCTCTGCAATAGCCGGAAAGATCGTAGACCCGCGCGAACTCTGATTTATGCAAAATAAAAGTTTCCGTCATCTGTTTTCTGAGAAGAAAAGTGAGATTGACGGAGCATCTGCCAAACAGAGCAAAAAAATGATCTTGCTCCTCTTCTCCCTTTTCTTCTTTTTTTACTTACAATACAAACCCTACTCCGGACAGATGCATACATTTAGCAGTATCAGTGAATATATTTTCGGGATCTATCAGTTTGTGATCAATCAAACACTGGGTATTGTGCATGAGGGAGGGCATGGTGTCTGTTATATCCTGCCCTGTCCAAAGTTTTTAATGGTCATCAACGGGACACTTTTTCAATGGCTCTTTCCCTTGGGCATTGCTTATTATTACAAGAGAAAGAACAATGCTATGGCATTTTATGCAGGATTGTTCATTTTAGGCATATCTTTGGACTACAGTGCCTGGTATATGTCTACGGCACATGAAGGTGCTTTCATCCCTGCAGCAAGATCTTTTTTAGGTGTGGATGCGATCCATGATTTTAATTATATTTTTACGATACTGGGTGTGATGCCGTATGCTTCTTTTATCTCCGGTATTACTAAGGTGATCTCGGTACTATTGATGTTCGGATCGCTTATCGCGATGTTCTTTGAAGCATTTTCAAATAGAAAAGAGGGATAATGAAGCAATATATGTATACTTTTACGGTCAGAAAAGAGGAGATCGATTTCAACGGGCATGTAAACAATGTGACGTATCTTGGCTGGATGATAGATGCCGCAACCAAACACTCAGCTTCCGTAGGCTTTGGATACGAAGCTTGCTTGGCACTCGGAGGTACCTGGGTAGCGAAATCCCATCATATTGAATACAAAAAACCTGCTTTTGAAAATGATGAACTTGAGATGAGAACCTGGATCGAAGAGATCGGTAAAATACTTTCAACCCG
>CAZCBU010000124.1:0-3408 GCA_964496995.1 uncultured Sulfurovum sp. | reverse complement strand
GGACACCATACAGCAGAATACATCATCATTACTTCTTTATTCTGTTTATTTGCTTTCTCTATTGCTTGGTCAAGGTTATGCTCATATTGAAGTTCATTAGCAAATAATGCCAGTGTACATGTAATAAATAATAGTAACGATCTCATATTTTCCCTTCATCTGGTGATTTGCTCTTATGTGGTAGCTGAGATGAATAAGGGTAGGGTTGTAAGTCCTTTGAATAGGTAATCATCCCAGATAGTGATCCAGAGTAAATGTCATATCTTCATCCAATTCAAGGTTGTTTCTCATCCATTTGAGGTAGCCCATATCTTCATTAGCAATTTCCTCAATATCTCGGCCTTTGTATTTACCGAATTTAAAGGTTTTCATCATGACCGGAGTTTGGGTAAGTTCTGCCATCTTCTCCATAGGGTTCACACCCGGGAAACTCTCCTGTGTAAGTTGTACAAGTTTTGAGAGCAGGAGTTTCATGACAAGTACGTCACCAATGGCATCATGAGCTTTGATGGTGATCCCAAGCTTATGGGCTTCAGCCTGTTCTGTTTTGTAGAGATCCAAAGCATAGCGCAAGTATTGAAGTCTATGGTAGGGAGAGTCAGGCAGGAGGTGTTTTGCACATCTGACAGTGTCTATGAGCGTATAGTTGTTTGTAAAACCTTCTTTCTCCAGCATACCAAGGTCAAATCCGATATTGTGAGCTATAAGATAATTTTCTTTGCTGTTCAACTCTACGACTTTTTTTGAAAATTCCGTTTCAGGGTAGGGAGGCTGATTTTCAATGACATCGGGGGTAATGTTATGCACTTCCATGGCTTCAAGACTTATAGGCACAGGGGAAGAACAGAGTTCATCAAAGATCTCTATATTCTCTTTGGAGTGTACGATCATCGCACCGACCTGTATGATACGGTCCTGTTCCTGGTTCCCTGTGGTCTCTGTGTCAAATAGTACGTATACTGCCATGCTTTTCCTTGTATAACCCGGAATCTGCATTAGAGATCATCTATATCTCCCAAAGAATTGGTACAAGGATATTCACTTGAAATCGTCAATTAACCTATGGGTTAACCTTGGATTCCCTGCAAACATCTTTGCACTAAGCCTTTGGGCGAATATGAATAATTCTAATGCATAACCCGGGTTGAATTGTGTAGGGAATAGTATCTAATTTCTTCTAACATTCCAAACTCTCAATCACAAATGGTATAATAATCACAATTATTACACAGGAGTATAACAAATGTCAATGGATGTAAGGCTCGTAGAACATATGATGAATCCTAAAAACTATGGTACTTTGGAAGCTTCAGATGCTCAAGGTATAGGTAAAAACCCGGATAATGGTGAAAAAGTTGCGATCTATATACGTGTAGGAAAAGATGAAACAGACCCCTATATTGAAGATATGAAATTTCAGGCCATCGGGTGTACCACAACGGTAGTTGCCGGGTCAATGCTGACCGAAGAGGCAAAAGGACTGAATCTCAATGGTGTAAAAAATCTGGTAGAGGCTACCATGCAGCTGCTTGACAAACTGCCACCTGAAGATGCAGCCTGTTCAGAAATGGTCGCTTTGGCAATAAAAGCTTCAGTCGATACCTATGAAGAGAGAATATCCGATCCTGAATATCCGGTGATTACATACAAGGTAACGAACTCTTGTGCTCCAAAAGATGAAATGATACAAAAGGAAGAAAAATAATATGAAAACCATAATGATAAAAACACATGAAGCATGGCTGGCGACACTCATGGCAGCTTTTATGAGCCAAACAGAAAACAAGCAAGTTCTTTTTGATTTTTCAGATATCTTGTTCAGACATTTTAACTGGCTGGAGAATGAACTCATTGAGTTGGGAGAGTCTTACAGTTATGACAGAGATGCCATTCCCATAAAAGTGGAGAGACTCTCTGAAATGCTTAACAACATCATTCACAGACTTGATGAGATAGACCTTCAGCTTTTAAGCTCTCCGGACAAAAATCTGAATGAGCGTATCAGTTCAGATATCAAGTATATGCGGGATGTACTGCATTATATGGATGATGAAAATATCTCTGCATTCAGTATGGAACGTAAATTTCCGGGGATCAATCTGACAGAAGAGGCTACAGATGCATTGACACTGTTCCTTTTTGAAGAGACCTATAAAGAGTATGAACTCATTATGATCTATAACTATCTTAAAGCACACAGTTCCGATGCATATCTGAATAGAATTTTCCAAATACTGATCGATGAGAGCTTCTTCCACCTGAAAAGTTTTGGTGATATGGGAGCAAAAATGGGTATACTTGCCGTACCTCGTGTGGTCATGAAGGAGCTCTATCAGGTTGAAGATGTGGTTCAGTTCCTGAAGGACGGGATCAATGAAGAGTTGGCTGCAAAAGAGGAGTGTAAAAAGCTTTCTGAAGCTGTTGCCAAAGACAGTCCTGCGTTAGAGAAGTTCTTTGATTTCATCAATCATCAGGAAAATTACCATATTACGCTGATGACGGATGCTTTGGCACATTTTGCAAAGGAAGAGAATGGCTAAGCACTATACATCGATCCTCTCAAATATGTTTGGAAAGTTTGCTTCACATCCTTTTCCGGCTATTATTCAACATGGTATCAATGCGACATACGTCAAGCTTATGGGGCTGGATATGAGCGAGTTCAGGGAACCAAGTACCTATAAGACACTCAATAAGCTTTTTACCCGTGCACTGGAGATACCAAGAGAGATCCCTGAAGACAGATCAAAACTGTTATGCGGGGTTGATGCGCTTATTACGGATGCAGGAACTGTTACAGAAGGAAAAGCCTACCAGATAAAAGGTATGTCCTATTCCATTGAAAAGCTTTTTGGCAAGTATCATCAGGATGCTGTTGCAAAAGTGGAGGGAGGGGAATTCATCAACTTTTATCTCTCTCCGAAAGATTATCACAGATATCATTTACCTATGGATCTGAAGATCCTTTCTATAACACATATCCCGGGAAAACTTTATCCTGTCAATTTTCCTTTGCTTCGCAATAAAAAAGAGCTTTTTATTGAAAATGAACGTGTTGTTATGGAGTGTGAAGATAACAAAGGACGAACACAAATATTGGTCTTGGTCGGCGCATTGAATGTAGGAAAGATGGTGGTTACTTTTGAAGAAAATATTCAGACCAATTCAGAGATACGTGAACCGCGACATTATACATATGATGATCTCCGGATGGAAAGAGGAGAACTTTTCGGCTGGTTTGAAATGGGTTCAACCATTTTGACTTTCTCTCAAAAAGGAAGTATTGTCCCTGAAGTTGCCGTCAATCAAAAAACAAAATTTACTGATGTCCTGGGTAAAATAAGATAACAAGGAGCTTTTTATGTTAGTAGTAAAAGAGATACAGGAATACGCACAGATACGAACAAA
>CAZCBU010000123.1:0-4823 GCA_964496995.1 uncultured Sulfurovum sp. | reverse complement strand
ATGTCAGATCAAATTGAAAAAAAGATTCTCTCACTGTATGCATTGGGAAATAGCTATACACAGATATCTGAACATATAGAAGAGTTCTATGGTATCCATTTCTCAAAAGCTACTATCAGTGCTGTTACAAATAAAGTAATTCCCTTACTCAAAGAGTGGCAACAAAGACCATTGGAGAAAGTCTATCCCTTTGTATGGCTTGATGTATAATAACAAACGCCCTAATACGACAATCGGAGGGATCACTCCCAAGATGAAGTTGGCTCTTGTAGCTTAACCTCTACTTTTGGAGAGGTTGGGAAATGGGAGGATTACCGAATCATCTACCCAAGTATTTCTTCCAATCCCTATAAAGTGTCGTCTTATTCTTCCAATAATGGACGGGCTTATAATTATTGGCAAAGTAGTGTTTTCTTCTTTTTTTTTAATGCATTTCTATCAAATATTTCTTGCTCTTTGTCTTGTTTTTGTGCTATAATATTCATAACAATTTTCCTTTAAATTTTGTTACTTCAGCCGGGTTCCATCCGGCAACTTAATCAATCAAATTTCATGCTCTGATATCACTTTTTGATGTCGCAACACTGTAGCAATCACTATGAAGCCCATAAATAAGGGCATAGCTGTCTATTGACTGTCGGGTACATAACCCGAAGGTCGTAGGTTCAAATCCTATCCCCACAACCAATTACAAATAATTCACATCAACATCCTTTTATTAAACTTATCCAATAATTTCAAAAGAATCCAATATAAAATACTGTAATATTACCTACATATGAAATTATTTAATCAACTAATACAATGGAAACCATCTTCAGATCTGCCCAGTGCAGGGATACAAAAAAAACTTTTGTATCATTTGTATGAAAATACACAAAAAACACTTGTACCACTTCTGGTACTTACGGTTATCTTTTTTAGCTTCCTTAAAGATATTGTACCGGCATATATCATCTATTCCTGGGCTTTCTTGCTCATAGCACTTACCCTCTATAGACTTTATGACGGATACAGATATCTTCATCACAACTACAGTAAAAAGTATGAGAAATGGCATATAAAACTGTCATATCAGGCATATTTGACAGCATTATTGTGGGGAAGTATTATCTTTTTTATTCCCTATATCCAAAACCCTTATCTTTCTTTGATGGCATACTTGTTCATTATGGGTATAGGAAGTGGTGCAGCAAGTTCTTTCTCTCCATCCAAACGTATTATAATGTTCTATCTCTTCATACTTTTTTCACCTATGTTCTTTCATTTTATTTTTTTGGGAACTGCCGTAGGATTTGTACTTGCCGCATCCATAATCATCTACTATTTTACTTTGCATAATATCTCCAAGAATATCAGACACTCACTGATAGAAGCATATGAACAGGAAGAGAAAGACCGGAGAATACAAAGTGTACTCCATGAAGAACTGGATAAGTTAAGTTCACTCTTTAAAAATGCACCGATCGGCGTTTTTTATTTTGATCCGGATTTGAAGATCGTTGATTTTAATGAAGCTTTCACAAAGCTGTATGATACAGATGTTGCACTATTGAAAGGGTTGGACCTACGTAAACTTCCTGACCAAAGACCTTTTTTAACTATTGAAAAAACACTGACGGGAGATGTACAGTTCTATAGTGGTCCCTATACTACGATAGAGGGTAGAGATGTCTGGATAGAAGCTAAATCTTCACCTATCATCAACAGTAAAGGGGAAGTGCTTGGCGGTATCGTATTGGTGGAAAACAAAACTGCTGAGAGGAAGGTGATCGATGAATTGAACTATATGGCAAGGTATGATGCCTTGACATCTTTGGCAAACCGAAGACACTTTATGGAATATATGCATCACCTTATCAAGAAAAAAGAGCATGCCGACCACTACTCTATTCTTTTTTATCTCGATCTGAATCAATTCAAAACAATCAACGATACGATGGGGCATAATGTTGGTGACCAGCTCCTGATACAGGTAGCCGACAGATTAAAAACACTAACCAAAGAGGGATATAATTTGAGCAGATTGGGAGGGGATGAGTTTGTGATCGTCCTGCCTTTTATCGCAGAGAGCAAAGAAGATGCTTTCAAAGAGGCCGAAAAATACAGCTATGATCTCAAAGAAGCTTTTACTTCAGTTTTTATAATCGAAGAACTGCACCTCTATATCAAATGCAGTATTGGTATTGTCATTATTGAACCAGGGTCACGTAATATTGAAGAGATCGTACGATATGCAGATATTTCAATGTATGAAGCAAAACGAAAAGGCAGTGATGCTATTGCTTATTACGATACACACCTGGACACAAAAAGAAAAGAACTTTTCACTTTACTGCATGACCTCCAGCACGCGATCATAAATCAGCAACTTAAAGTTTATTATCAACCCATTGTGACCATCGATGATGAAACATTGAAGGCTGCTGAAGCACTGGTTCGCTGGGAGCATCCGACATTGGGTATCCTTACCTCTGAAGAGTTCATCCCTTTGGCAACTGAATCCGGCTTGATCGATGACATAGGATGGCTTGTGATCGATATGGTTTGCAGTCAGATCGCAGAATGGAAAGAAACATCCTCCTTTTTACTGGACTATATCTCTATCAACATAGATGCAAAGCAGCTGCAAAAGAGACATTTTGTAGAAAAATTCTTCGAACTGCTTGATCAATATCATATTCAGACGAATGAGATCAAACTGGAGATCACAGAAAATTCTCTGATCGAAAACTATAAACAGACCCAGGAGATCATCAAAATACTCTCTGAACGGGGAATTCGCTGTGCCATCGATGATTTCGGTACAGGATATTCTTCTCTCTCTTATCTTAAAAAGTTCTCTTTTTCCGTTTTAAAGATCGACAGGGAATTTATTAAAGATATTCTGGATAAACCGGAAAATGTTTTTTTGGTTGAAAGTATTATCAGTATTGGTAAAAAGCTCGGATACCACATTGTCGTTGAAGGAATAGAAACAGAGGAGCAAAAAAATCTCCTTAAAAAAATAGATCATACGCTTCAATATCAGGGCTATTTCTTCAGTCCGGCACTCCCTGCAGAGATATTTAAAGAGAATTTTTTACATGAATGAATTAATTCTTGGCCTATCCTCTTGACCCATTCACATTTTTGTGCTATAAATAAGAGTATATATATCTGATTAAGGATAATTCATGGCAAATGAAGGATTAGACAAAGCAGTCTCCGGTGAATATGCACTCGGTTTTGAGATAGACATCGAGACTGAAACGGTTCCACCCGGACTGGATGAAAAGACCATTGCGTTTATTTCGAAGAAGAAAGAAGAGCCGGAGTGGATGCTGGAGCTTCGTCTCAAAGCATTGAAAAAATGGGAGTCTATGACAGAACCCCGCTGGGCACACCTGGAGTATGAACCGATAGACTATCAGTCCATCTCATACTTTTCAGCACCCAAAGAAGGCATAGACAGTCTGGATGAAGTAGATCCCAAGATCCTGGAAGCCTATGAAAAGCTCGGTATCCCCCTGGAAGAGCAAAAGCAGCTTGCAGGCGTAAAAGTCGCTGTGGATGCCGTTGTGGATTCTGTTTCAGTCAAGACCACCTACTCTGAAGAGTTGAAGAAACACGGTGTCATCTTCTGTTCCATCTCTGAAGCTATCCGCGATTATCCGGAACTCATTAAGAAATATATGTTCTCTGTGGTACCCATGGCGGACAATTACTTTGCAGCTTTGAATTCCGCGGTCTTTACCGATGGAACTTTTGTCTACATCCCAAAAGGAGTACGCTGTCCTATGGAGTTGAGTACCTACTTCAGGATCAATGCACTCAATACAGGACAGTTCGAACGTACACTTATCGTGGCAGACGAAGGTTCTTACGTCTCTTACAATGAAGGCTGTTCCGCCCCCACCCGCGATGAGCATCAGCTTCATGCCGCAGTCGTTGAGCTGGTCATTCTCAAAGATGCGGAGATCAAATACTCTACCATTCAGAACTGGTACCCGGGAGATGAGAACGGTAAAGGCGGTATTTACAACTTCGTGACCAAAAGAGCCATCTGTAAAGGAGACAATTCAAAGGTCTCCTGGACACAGGTGGAAACAGGTTCTGCCATCACCTGGAAGTACCCAAGCTGTATTCTGAAAGGTGACAACTCGGTAGGTGAATTCTACTCGGTTGCGGTCACTACCCTTGCACAGCAGGCAGATACCGGAACGAAGATGATACATCTTGGTAAAAATACCTCTTCGACCATCATCTCCAAAGGTATCTCTGCGATGAAGGGACAAAACACTTACAGAGGTCTGGTGAAGGTCGGTGCCAATGCCACGGGATCACGGAACTACTCCGAATGTGATTCTCTTCTCATAGGGAACCAGTGTGGCGCACATACCTTTCCCTACCTTGAGACAAAAGATACTCAGGGGCAGATCGAGCATGAAGCGACCACTTCAAAAATTTCGGATGAGCAGCTCTTTTACCTGAGACAAAGAGGGATCAACGAAGAAGATGCCGTGAGCATGATCGTTCACGGTTTCTGCAAACAGGTCTTTTCACAACTCCCGATGGAGTATGCAGTGGAAGCCAAAGCATTATTAGAATTAACATTAGAAGGAAGTGTAGGATGAGTAAAAGTATTATGACCATAGAGAATTTACAGGCAAAGATCGGTGACAAGAACATACTTAAAGGCTTGAATCTACAGTTGGAACCGGGAAAAGTACATGCCATCATTGGACCCAACGGTGC
Organism: uncultured Sulfurovum sp.; assembly: GCA_964496995.1. GTDB lineage: Bacteria > Campylobacterota > Campylobacteria > Campylobacterales > Sulfurovaceae > Sulfurovum. The sequence continues at coordinate 86 of CAZCBU010000123.1, read as the reverse complement.
AGGTAAATCAACACTTTCAAAAGCACTGGTAGGTCACTATGATGTAGAGATCACCGGGGGAGACATCATTTATAAAGGCAAAAGCA
>CAZCBU010000122.1:0-2663 GCA_964496995.1 uncultured Sulfurovum sp. | reverse complement strand
CTCCATCCCGATGATCGGCTTGATCCCCTCTTTTTTCATCGTATTGTAAAAGTCGATGGTACCGAACATATTCCCATGATCGGTCATCGCCACCGAAGTCATCCCCAGCTCCTTCACCTTCTTGGCAAGCGCTTTGATCTTATTGGCACCGTCAAGCAGTGAGTACTCGGTATGCAGATGCAGATGGGTAAATTGCGGTGTATTTTTCGGTTCGTCGGACATAGATGGCCTCTTATGGAATTAGTCTCATTTTATAGATACTGAATACAGCAGAGGTTTGGTGAGAATGGGTTGAAACTGAAGCCTTTTTATTTCAATGCAGCTTTTTCCAAATACGAACCATCATCAATGAACCTAAGCCATAATATATTACTCCACCAAGTAAATATTCGATGTAAATTGGCGATACATTACAAAAACCCCATCTTCACCTCATTACTGCCCTCTTTTACCGAAAGTTCCTCTTGCAACCTCTCCAAAAACAACTTTGCATGATTCATAGGTCTAAACCTATTTTGTCGTATTACTGCTGCAAAGTCTCCAGGAGTGAGATTCTTTAAAGACTTTACTCTATTTTTAACTTCTTCCCCATGTTCAATAGTTATCTCTAACCTCCTACACTCCTCCACAAAAAGCTTCCAAGCTTGTTTAGGTTTTAGGTACCTAAATTCCAATTTTATATCGAAACGTCTCAAGCTTGCCTGATCAAGTCCGGACATGAGGTTGGTCGTGGCAATAAAGATCCCATTAAAATTTTCCATCTGCATCAGCATTTCATTTACCTGTGTGACTTCCCATGAATTTTTGGCACCTCGTCTATCTTGCAAAAAACTATCCACTTCATCAAATACCAGTACGGCACCCTCTTCTTTTGCCTCACTAAATGCATTGGCAATATTCTGTTCAGTACCGCCAACCCATTTAGAGATAAGGTCAGATCCTTTTTTAAGTATAAAAGGTCTGTCGGTATATTGGGCGATCCACTTTCCAAAAGCACTTTTACCCGTCCCCGGTACACCATAAAGACAAATCCTGGCATTAGGATAATCTTTGATTCCTTGTGCCAACTCTTCTAAATTGGTATCTGTATTGATGTATGACGGATCATAGCTCTCGGGTAATGCTTCTTCTGTATTATTCTGTATCTTTGGATACCCCTGAGCTTTTAATGTGTGGTTTATAATGTTTTCAAATGCTGCATCTTTGTTATCTATCTTACCCGTACCACTTACTACTTTCGCAGCACGAGATACCAGTGCCGGTGCAATCGCTTCATTTGCAGCAATTTTATCTATGGTCTTTTCATCAAGCATGTCTCCACACTCTTTTTTAATGATGTCTTTTCGTTTTGCTTTGGGAGGTATGGGAATTTCTATAGCCATGTCATAACGGCGTACTAGTGCGCTGTCCATAGAATAAATATCGTTAGTTATCCAAATGCTGGGTATAGGATTGTTTTCCAACATACGATTCATCCATCCTTTGTTCTGCTGTTTTGGTGGAGCAAAGAAACTCACGGCATCATTGCCTCCAACCACATCTTCAATCTCATCAAACATCAAGATAACATTATTGTTAGAAAAAAAACTTTGCCCCACTTTGTATGCTTTAAGTCGTCTTGCTCCAGAGATCGGCTCATCATCTTCATCTGCATAACTCACTTCATAGATGTCAACTTTCAATTTCTTGGCAATGGCTTTGGTAAGTTCTGTTTTCCCCGTACCAGGTTTACCGTAAAAAAGTATATTCACTCCCTTTTCTTTCTTCATAAGTGCATTTTGAAGGTAAGGTATTAGAATGTTCAAATCTTTGTCCAAATAACTGTAATCATTCATTTTCAGAGTTGTCGCTTCACATTTTCTTACAGAATCGCGGATCATCTCTTCAACATCATCACTAAGAGTCATCATTTTATCGGAAAACTCTGATGAGAGTATGTCAATTTTATTTCCTAAAGAACTACTACCATTTCGATCTACAGATACCATTCCTGACTGGGACAACTTACTACGAGGTGAAAGTGCTTTTTTTATTTTGCTGGCAGGATGTTTCAACAATACACTAAGAACAACAATTGCCTTTTCCGTTGATAAATCATTAAGTGTTCTAGCCGCATTGTTTAGCATATCGTAATAATGCAGATAAATAGAAAAAACCAGAATATCTTTTTCAACACTGTTCAATCCAATAAGTTTGGAGATTTGCTGTATATTTTGTCGTAGTATCTTAGGTAATTTTTGAATGTTGATCTTCTCTAGTTTCTCAAGTTTTCTCTCAAGAACTTTCATAATTTCTACTTTTGAGCTTATTTCAAAATTATCCACATAGTTATCTAATTCCAAAAAATAAGCTAATGTATTATCTTTGAAACCCCTCATGTTATTAAAAAAATCACGATGGCCATTAAGTCTCATCAGTATGGTCAGTATCCAGTATTCTAATAGTTTTTTTGACTTTTTATCTGTCTCTATCAGTGCATTTCCTGTTCTTTTTTTTCTACGTCTCATCATATCTCCCTCAATAATAATTTCATATTTAGCTCTCTAAGCGGTAGTACCATCCTCCTTTTGATTATTTTCAATCTTTTCTATGCATAGTTGACTTGAGTATAATTTTTGGAAAGAATTTCATGGAATTTTGCTTCTTTGAGTGAGCGATAACGG
>CAZCBU010000121.1:0-3329 GCA_964496995.1 uncultured Sulfurovum sp. | reverse complement strand
GCGGTACAGCAGTATGTAGAATCTTATATCATGTATTTTGAACAATTTGCAAGGGATGAGATCTGTTTAAATCCTGCACCGAACTATGCTGTGATCAAGAACTACGGTGTAGTGACTTTCGGTAAAAATGACAAAGAGTGTTCGGTCATGGGGGATATTGTGGAACATACGATGAAAGCAGTACTGCGTGCCGATAAACTTGGAGGGTACCGGAGTATTTCTCTCAAAGACAGTTTTGACATGGAGTACTGGGAACTGGAACAGGCAAAATTAAAATAACCCCTCCCTTCGACAAGCTCAGGGACCAAAAATGTAGGGTGCGTTTCAACGCACCGTTTATGTAACATCTGCACACAAGAAAATTCACGCCGAAAGGCACAACAACAGGAGAAAAAATGCAATACCTCATGGCAATAGATGCAGGAACAGGCTCAGTCAGAGCAGTGATCTTTGATACGAAAGGTAATCAGATCTCTGTAGCCCAGAAAGAATGGACCCATCTTGAAGAGGAAGGTGTACCCAACAGTATGACCTTTGATACCAAAACCAATTGGGATCTCACTGTCCGCTGTATCCAAGAGGCTTTGCGTCTTGCAGACTTGAAAGGTGAAGATATTTTAGCCTTGAGTGCAACCAGTATGCGTGAAGGCATTGTACTTTATGATGAAAATGGGGAAGCCCTGTGGGGTGTTGCCAATGTGGATGCCAGAGCAGATGCTGAGGTACGTTTTTTTAAAGAGAACTATGAAGGTATAGAAGCAGACTTCTATGAGACTTCAGGACAGACTTTTGCGCTTGGTGCATTGCCACGAATTTTATGGTTAAAGAACAATAGACCTGAACTGTATGAAAAAGTAGCCCGTATCTCTATGATAGGCGACTGGGTATTGGCAAAACTCTCCGGAGTGATCGCTACAGACCCGAGTAACGCAGGGACCACCGGTATCTTCTCTCTTGAAAAAAGAGACTGGGATGCTTCCATGGCAGAGAAAGTAGGCCTCAAGTCCGATATTTTTCCTGAAACCCTGGAACCCGGAACTGTCATGGGTACTGTCACTGTTGACGCTGCAGCATTGACAGGATTGTCAACCTCCACAAAAGTCGTGGTGGGTGGGGGTGATGTACAGCTTGGCTCTGCCGGGCTGGGTATTGTCAGAGAGGGGGAAGTTGCCATTTTGGGTGGCTCTTTCTGGCAACAGGTTGTTAACATCAGGAAGGATGTCCTCCCTCCGGAAGATATGTCCGTAAGGGTCAACCCTCATGTTGTACAGGGTCTCTCTCAGGCAGAAGGCATCACTTTCTTTTCCGGATTGATCATGCGCTGGTTCAGAGATGCTTTTTGCGACATGGAAAAGATGGAAGCCAAAGAGAGAGGTATCGATACCTATGCGGTATTGGAAGAAAAAGCAAAAATGGTACCTGTCGGTGCCAACGGGATCATTCCTATATTTTCCGACAGTATGAATTACGGGAAATGGTACCATGCCGCTCCGTCATTCCTTAACCTCTCCATTGATCCTGAAGTCTGTAACCGGGCTTCAATGTTCCGGAGTCTGGAAGAAAATGCCTGTATCGTCTCTGCCATTAATCTCGAAAAGATCAAAGCATTCTCAGGTCTGGAGTTTGATGAGATCGTTTTTGCAGGCGGTGCCAGCAAGGGTGCTTTATGGTGTCAGATACTTGCAGATGTTACAGGATGCAGGATCAAAGTGCCTAAAGTGACAGAAGCGACAGCATTGGGTGCGGCCATGGCTGCAGGGGTCGGTGCAAAGGTGTATGAGAATATGGTTAAAGCATCTGAAGTATTGGTAGAATGGGAGAGCGTCTATTTTCCCGATTTGGAAAATTTTAAAACCTACAGTGCCATCAAAGAACAATGGCAGGAGGTTTATGCCGATCAGTTAAGTCTGGTCGATAAAGGGCTGACCGTATCCCTCTGGAAAGCGCCTGGAGTATAAAGCAATTACTTTACTATTTCCAGATCTGTGCCCAGCAGGCCGATGATCCCTGTTTTGACATTCAACGGTGTAAAGCCGTTCTTCTTTAAAATACGTGATGCTGCAACCGATCTGTTCCCGCTTTTGCAGTAGACGATGATCTGTTTTTGTTTATCTGTTTTCAGCTTGTCCAGATTGTCTTCAAGTTTAGACAGGGGGATGAGTTTTGCACCTCTGATATGCCCGGTTTTGAACTCTTCGACGGTCCGTACATCCAAAAGTGTTACATTCTGATCCTTTTCTATAAGTACCTCCGCCTGTTGGGGGGTGATGAATTCAAAATCTGCAAGTATCCATCCTTTGGTATAGGAGAAATAGATGAGAATTCCCGCCATCGCTATCCAGTAAAGTATATTGGTAAACAGCTTTTTATTCATACGTTCTGTTCCTTCTTCGTATTGATTTAATACTTTTTATAAATCAATCTTATAAATTTCCCCGTATTGTATCACTATTTTTTTGTTTCACATAGTTACATCACAGTAAAGTACTTCTTTATTCTGGAGAGGGTAAAAACTACTTTAACTATCTTTCAGTTAACATAGAAGTAATATTCTGAGAATACTCTCGTTATGTCTGTGGCTACCGCAATAACGCTGAGAAGGAATTAATATAGTTAAGGGATTAATATGACTCATGTAATTACAGAACATCCGTATTTCGGTGTATTTGTTCTATTTGCATTGACAGCTGTTGCATTTCCGGCAACACTGTTCTTGGCAAGAATAGTTAGTAGAAAACTGGCTAAACTCGATACAGAGAAGCTTAAGCTTACCATCTATGAGTGTGGACCTGAGGTGACCAAACAACCGAACACGATCTCGGTACAGTTCTATCTGATAGCACTGTTGTTCATCCTGTTCGATGTGGAGATCATCTTTATGTTCCCATGGGCGATCGACTTTAAACTGTTAGGCTGGTTTGGGTTCGCGGAAATGATACTATTTATATTACTACTTACGATTGGTTTCGTATATGCATGGAAAAAAGGAGCACTTGAATGGCACAGCATCAAGTAAATTACGCCTCAGCAGCAGGCTTGCCGATAGCACTGACTTCGGTAGACAAACTCGTGAACTGGGGGCGATCGAATTCGCTTTGGCCACTTACCTACGGACTCGCATGTTGTGCGATCGAAATGATGGCATCGGGTGCATCCCGTTATGACTTCGACAGAATGGGAACGATCTTTAGAGCTTCTCCAAGACAGGCGGATGTCATGATCCTTGCAGGAACGCTTTCCAAGAAACACTCGGAGTTTGCCAGAAGACTGTATGACCAGATGACAGAACCTAAATGGGTCATTTCTATGGGTTCCTGTGCAAACACAGG